>JAKQGT010000164.1 GCA_029556005.1 Chlamydiota bacterium
GAGCTCATTCACGATGCACAGAACAAGACCGATCCTCTTGTGGAGAAGTTCGAAGACCCCGAAATCCTCTACTCTCATGGAATGGTCCTCAGTGCTTTAGGGCTGTATTACAAAGATTCCGATTACTATTATCAAGCCACCGAATTCTTCCAAGAGGGGTTAAGCTTAAACCGTGCCCATCATAAACTCTGGTATGCTATGGGAAGCAGTACGTTTGCTGCGGCTGCACTCGATCATGATGATAAAAGCTACGAAAGGGCCTGTCGGTTTTTTGAGCGTGCTCTCCATCTAAAGGTGAGCAGCACCTATCACTGCCACTATGCCATCTGCCTCTCCAAATATGGAGATTTTATTCATGATCAAAAAACATTAGAACTCTCTCTCTATCATTTTGAGCAGGCGCTCAACATGCAAAAAAATGCAGCCTATTTACATCCAGACTGGATTTTCCATTTTGCGATCGCTCTTGATTATGTGGCTGAATTTACGGAGAATGACAGCCAATATGTGAGAGCTCTTGATCTCCTCAATCATATTCTGATGGTGAAGCCCGAGTTTCCACGGATCCACTATCAACTCGCTATTGTCTATAGTCACTATGCTGAGCTCACAAACGAAGTAGAAATTTTCCACCGCGCTATCCATCATTTCCGGATTGCGCACCAAAAAGAGAAGGAAAATGATCAAGTGATTTTGGATTGGGCCCTCACATTAGTCAACCTAGGAGACTTACTGGAAAATCATGTGGAGTCTGACCAATACTTCCGTGAAGCCGAATATAAAATGATCCAAGCAGCTAAGCTAGGTAACGTCCATGCTTATTACTCACTCGCTTGTCTCTATTCTCTTTTAGGTGAATTACCCGGAGCCTTGCGTTTCTTACATAAAGCAAAAGTGTTTGATGGACTCCCCCCTATCGAAGAAATTCTTGAAGATGAATGGCTAGAAAATATTAGAGAAACAGAAGAATTCAACTCTTTTCTTGCTGAAATTCAGTCAAATATCCAAGAGTGATATAGTCAGTTTATCTTTTTTCTGGTACAATGCGTTACTAATAAATTTAACGGGTCATCTGCCAAATGAATAAGCGCTTTATCATTTTTGTGTTGTCTATGACAGCTCTTTTTTTCTTCGTCAATCAGTATTACACCTCCAAAAAACAGCAAGAATACCAAGAGTATCAAGCTAAGCAAGAGCAGACTCAGAAACAAGAGAGACTCTCTCAGGAAAAAAATATCGCTGAGCGCACAGCCCCATTAAGCGCTCTCCCTCTAGTATGCATCTATGAAGGAGAGCAGGCTGTCTCTTGGGCTGTCGTGACGGAAAAAGATTCTTATTGGACAACTTCTTGGCAGAAAGAATGGCCTCAAACAATCACGATAGAAGGGAAAAAGGCAACCCTGGTGCAAACAGATGACCATTTTGCCCTTTATAGCTCTGCGGCCCATCCGGGAATCGCCTCTACTTACCTTCCCCGTGTGGGCACCCATGATTTACAAGTAGTGACCTTTGTAGGAGGAGAAGAGGCTGAAGTTGTGTTAGCCGAATTTCAAGATGGACAGCTTTTCTTCCCCAACCTGCTCCCCCAGCGGGACTCTCTTGTTCTTTACAAGTATGAAGGCTCCTACCTTCCAGTCGGAGTCTATAAGAGCAGTAATCAAACTTTTATGCCTCTATCGAAACTCACCCATTTCAATGCCCTCACCCAATACCACATCGAATCGCTCCCTCAAAGTGCCCTTGACCAGCAAGATTTCTTTGTTCTGGAAAATGACACGATGCAAGTGGTCTTCTCCACCCTAGGAGGGGCTATTGCTGAAATCAACCTCCCTTTTGAGACGAAAAAAGATGACCAAAGTGTCGTGCTACCGATTAATTTCGATCGGATTATTGATAAGAAATACCCCAACAATGCTCTTTTCCCCTTGCATCCCTACCATAAAATCCAGAAGGAAACGGGAGAAAACGTCCTCGTCCAACCCACGAAGGGAGGATACTATCCTCTTTTAAGAAGGGGGATTGAGCCAGGTAGCGGTTACCCCCCTTACACATTACCCCCTCAGTACTACGCCTTCAACACGATTTCAGAAGACCCTGAAACCTCAGAGACTTTTTACAAGGTGACCCATTTCGATGATAAAAAAATCCAATTTGAAGCGAAATTTCCCTCTAGAAGAATCACTAAAACCTATCACTTCCCTGAAGAAGGGAGTGCAGCCCCATACTGCTTGATCGCGTCGGTCAAAGTGGAGGGCAATGCGAGCGGACTTTGGGTCTCTTCTGGAGTTCCTGAAGTGGAACTGATTTCTGGAAGTCCCGCTCCAGCGATTAAGTACAGCACTGTACAAAATAATAAACCTGTTGTTGACAAACTCTCTCTTCCCAAAACCTCAACGACCCTCAGTTCACTCCAACCCGACTGGATCTCTAATTCTAATGGCTATTTTACCATTATTATGGATCCACTCAGTGAAATTGGAAACGGATTTCAAGCAAACAACGTAGCTGGAACTGTAGATCCTTCACGGATCGTCATGATCGATTCGGCTTATGACCTTTACCCTGCACATAAATACCCTGGTTACGCAGTCCATATGCCCCTCAAGCGCTCTTCAGAGCCCATGACCTTCCGGATCTACGCAGGCCCCTTGGACCAAAAAATCTTAAAGCAAGTCGATACCACCTTTACAAACCAGATCTCAGGTTGTAATCCTCACTATATTGAAACGCCTAGCTCTCATGGTTGGTTCTCTTTTATTTCGGTCCCTTTTGCTAAATTCCTCTACTTCATCATGAACCTCTTCCATACGTTCACAGGATCGTGGGGACTTTCGATTATCCTTCTGACCATCGTCCTCCGTATTATGATGTATCCTCTCAATGCTTGGTCTATTAAATCGACCCTCAAGCTGCAAGAAGTCAGTCCCAAATTGCAGAAGCTTCAGGAAAAGCACAAAAAAGATCCGAAAAAGGCTCAAATGGAAATGATGGCCTTTTATAAAGAACACAAAGTGAATCCTTTCGGAGGGTGCTTACCTCTAATTATTCAGATGCCTTTCCTCTTTGGAATGTTTGATCTTCTTAAATCGACTTTTTCTTTGAGAGGCGATGCTTTTATTCCTGGATGGATCGATAACTTAACAGCTCCGGATGTCCTCTTTTCTTGGGATTACCCTCTCCCATTTTTTGGAACCCAATTCCATTTCCTCCCTATTCTTCTCGGGATTGTCATGTTCTTCCAACAAAAAATGGCTGCTGCACAAAGCAAGAACAAAGGACCTCTGACTGACCAACAAAAACAACAGCAAAAGATGGGAATGATTATGACGATTGTTTTCACCTTTATGTTCTATAAATTCCCCTCAGGTCTCAATATCTACTGGCTTTCCTCTATGGCCCTTCAAATCTTGCAACAATGGTACATGTCTAAAAGGATGAAAAAGCCTCAAAACAATGGACGAGAAATTATTGTTGAGCCAAAAAAAAAAAGTAATGCGTGATAGCAGTTCATGAAAGCGTGGACGCAGTTTTTACAACTCTTAGATCAAGAGATCGGCAAATCTGCTGTTGATCAATGGCTTCGAACGCTTAAAGTTGTAAAATTTGATGCGGGAAATCTCTATCTAGATGCTGCAGACTCTTTTCAAATGAACTGGTTTCAAGAGTATGTTGCCTCCTTTCTCCCTAAGTTTTTCCTAACAGGGAGTGGTAAACCCATTAAGATCCACTTTACGATCCTTGGAGAGCCCTTAATAAAGAAAAAAATGGCTCCTCAAGAGGAAACGGCTATTTTTGCACCTGATCCCCTAGAACCTCACGCTACCTTTGATGACTTTCTCCTTGGGGAAGAGGAAAATCTATCCCATAAAATCCTTCTTGAGCTTCTGGATTCGACTCTTGAACTGGGCGCTTACAACCCCATTTACCTTTATGGCCCTAAGGGAAGTGGGAAAAGCCATCTCCTCATGGCGACTGCCCACGCCCTACAACAGCAGGGAAAAAAATGCTTTTATGTGCGCACGGAAACCTTTACAGAGCATGTCATCCGCGCCTTTCGCTCTTCAGAACTGCAAGAATTTCGCCGCGCCTATCGAGATATTGAAGTCCTCCTCCTAGATGATGTCCACCTCCTCTCCCGGAAAACAGCCACCCAAGAAGAACTCTTTCATACGTTCAACCGCCTTCATACTTCAGGACAACAGATTATCCTAAGTGCCCATGAATCTCCCCGGGCCCTAGAAGAGATCGAAGAGCGTCTCATCAGCCGCTTCGAATGGGGAATTACCCTCCCCGTGATCTCTCCTACTCTTAAGATTAAAACACGTGTATTAGAGAAACGGTGCGTAGCCCTCTCTCTCCCCCTCGATCCTCTTTTGAGACAATTCCTCCTGTCCCACTTTAAAAATCTCCATTCTTTGATTAGAGCCCTCGAGGTTTTAGCCCTCCACTGCCCCCCTAACGCTCGCACTATGGATTTGGAAATAGCTAAGTTCCATCTCAAAGACCTCCTCGATCAAGAGTCAGATCAGATGTTGACTCCAGAAAAAGTGCTCAAGCTGGTTGCCAATGCGTTCGGGATCAAAACGGAAGATATTCTTGGAAAAGCTCAAAACAAAGAGTGCACCCTTCCGCGTCAAATTGCCATGTATCTTTTTCGCAGTCATTTGCGCCTCTCTTTTCTAAAGATCGGTCGCTTCTTCTCCCGAGACCATTCTACGGTCATCAGTAGCGTAAACCGCATTCAAAAGGGGCTAGAAAAAAAAGAGGAAGCTATCCAGCTTCCTCTTTCTGAGATTCAACGTAAGTTAAATTAACGTTAGATCTTAATGAAACGATCGCCTGGTTTAGGCTCATCGCCCTTCCCTTTCTGACCTTGGTGTTGATGTCCACCTCCACCAGGACCTCCTCCGGGAATGCCAGTAGCGCCTGGGTCACGTCCTTCAATAATATTACGCGCACGCTCACGCCATTTTTCAACGGATTCAACGAAAAGAGGAGCAAAACGACGCAGTGAAGAAGCATCTGCTCCCGATCCCATTTCCAGAACACAATGCATCAGAATGAGTTCTTCTTTCACAGCAACGCCAATACCGCCACCGGCCATTTGGCCACCCAGCATAGAGCCTTCAAGAAGGGCCTCATAAAGGGTGAGTTTCATTTTATCATCTTTTGGAAGACCATCCAAAATGGGAGAGTAAAGATACAGACGATCTGAGTTGGGCTCATATGTCAGGTGAAGGGAGAATGTATTATCAATCCCCAAAATACAGGTGTGGTTTTCATCAAAGGCTAGTCCTTCAAGATTGAGCTCTTTCCCAAATTCTCTTAGGTTTGCCTTGGCGTTTTCCAGTGACATCTAAGTCGCCTCCTTAATAATTTACATTTATTCTTTCTGTCTCAAAGGAGAGAGTCTTTCAATTTGGACAAAAAATAGCAACAAAAAATTCATATCTTCTGGTTCTCTTTTCTATTATACCTTAAATTTTGCTTCTCTGCAACCTGCTAAAAAACATTTTAATTCCTTATATTTAGCTTCTTACAATCGGTATTGAAAAAGAAATAATTGAGATTTATAAGAAAAGGATGCTTGGAGTATCGAAAACAACTCAGGGCTTGCATTTCGCCCTCTATTCTCATCATGCAACTGCCGTTACTGTGCGCCTGTTTCATCCAGGAGCTATAGACCCTTTTCTAGAAAAATCTCTAGAGAAATCAGGAGACATTTGGGCTACCCATCTTTCCGATCTTCCAGAAACCTTTGAATACACCTACCGTTGCAAGGGTCCTTATGACCCCAAAAAGGGACATCTTTTCAATCAAGAGATGGACCTTGTCGATCCTTACGCAAAGCGTCTCAATAAAAGTGCACAGTGGAATGACATAAAAATCCCACCGAGAGGGGTGATTGCTCCTGAAAACCCCTTTGATTGGAACCAAGATGCTCGTCCCATGATCCCCCTTGAAAAGCTCATTGTGTATGAAATGCATGTGCGTGGATTCACCCATCATGAGTCAAGCCAGGCAAAACACCCGGGGACTTTTCTAGGAATGATCGAAAAAATTCCTTATCTCAAAGAACTCGGGATTAACGCTGTGGAGCTCCTTCCTGTGCACACCTTTAATGAGAGGGAAAATCCAAAAGTCAATCCCCAGACGGGTCACCCCCTGTTTAACTATTGGGGTTACTCAACAGAGAACTTTTTCACCCTCATGAACCCGTATGGAACACCCGAGGATTTTAAAACTCTTGTTAAGGAATTACACCGAAACAACATTGAGGTCATTCTTGATGTTGTCTATAACCACACTTCTGAAGGCTCCTCTCATGAGTATTACCATTCCTTTCGGGGAATTGACAATGCGGTCTACTATATGGTCGATGAAAAGGGATACTTCAACTATAGCGGCTGTGGGAACACCTTTAATTGCAATCACCCAGCAGTCCAACAACTGATCCTCGATTCTTTGCGGCATTTTGTAACGGAATACCATGTTGATGGATTCCGTTTTGACTTAGCCTCGATTCTAACGCGAGGAACAGATGGGCATCCCTTAAAAAATCCCCCACTCATCGATAAAATCACCCGGGATCCCATCCTGGGTCCCACTAAGCTGATTGCTGAAGCTTGGGATCCCGGTGGACTTTATCAAGTGGGATCCTTCCCTTCTTGGAAATTTGGAGAGTGGAATGATAAGTTTCGGGATCACATGCGCCATTTTATCCGAGGAACGGGTCAGAAAGAGGAGGTCAAAAAAAGGCTCCTGGGCTCCCCAGATCTTTTTCATACTCCGACAAAAAGCTACAATTATATCACCATTCATGATGGATTTTCTCTCCGCGATTTAGTCTCCTACAACCAGAAGCACAACGAGACAAATGGGGAGCAAAACCACGATGGAATGAATGACAATGTCAGTTGGAACTGTGGAGAAGAAGGGCCTACGCAAAATCCCGAGATCTTACTTCTGAGAGAAAAGCAAATGCGCAACGCCTTTGTAGCACTTCTGCTGTCTCAAGGCATTCCCATGCTGTTGATGGGAGATGAATATGGGCATACAAAAGAGGGAAATAACAATGCCTGGTGTCAAGACAGCGCTCTTAACTACTTCCTCTGGGATGAGCTCGAAAAAAACCGAGACCTATTCCAGATGGTTTCTAAACTCATCGAGATACGGAAACGCTATCTGAAAGAGGGAAAAATGTGCTGGTATGAGGGGGCTTCAGAAAAATTCTTAGCTTACCTATTAGATGAAACGCTCTTGGTCGCTTTTAATCCTTCAGAATCTCCCTTAACATGGGAACTTCCAGAAAAAAAATGGACCCGTTTAATCGATACCAGTCTCCCCTTAAAAGAAACTCCCCTTTCTGATAAGACCTACACGCTCCATCCCTATAGTTCTATCGTGCTCATTGCCACATAAAACAAGATCGGCTATTCTTGTCATTTGCATGAACATAACGGGAGCGTGGAATATGCTACAACGATTCGGATGGATGATTACTCTTTGCCTAGCAGTTTTCGGCTGCAGTCAACATAACTCTGGCGATCAAGCAACCCGTTTTCATGAAGATGGAAGGGCAAAACCGATTGTTGCCCTCCCCCCCGTTTTTGATCGAACAGAAGCAGAAATCGGCTGGAGCCTTTCGGAAGAGTTTACAAACCACATCCGTCAAAGGATGCTTAAACGCAATAACTTCTATCTCAACACTCCAGATGAGATCAATGCTGTCATTACAAGTCTTACCGAAGAAAACAATCCCTTTTCTAATGATACCGCTTGGATTAAAGAGGCCTTCAAAGATCATGAGTTTGTCATTTTCACTGAACTCCTCGAACATGATATCCATCCCAAACCCCTCAAAGGGAGCTTTGTGGATAAAATCACCCCTTCCTCTGAACTGACCTTAACGATGCGCATCCGTGTTTTTGACCTCCGGAGCCACACCCCTGAAATCATCTTGCAAGAGCTTGTCCATCAAACCCACCTGATTCCGAAACCCTCAAACTTAAGCGAAGAAAACCCTCAGCGCTGGAGGAATATGTCTTTCAATGTCTCTCCCCTAGGGCTTGCTCATTCGCAATTTAGCAAAGAAGTGAGTAAAAGAATCGAAGACTACATCCTCCTATCTAAAAGCAAGTAAGCTATAGCTAAAGTTGTTTAAAATTGGGATGATTTAGGAGAGATATTTTTGATGGATTTTGGCTTCTTAAAATCGAAACCATTGTCCATTAGACAAGGAGAGATTTTAAGAAGTCGAAGGACAACGGAAAGATCCGCATAAATCATCCCAATTTTAAATAAATTTAGCTATGTTAGAACCATGAGAGAGGAAATCCTGCATAATTTTTTTATTATGGGAATCCTCTTTGCCTTTTTGGGAATTTTGTTCTCATGGATCGCTCAGAAATATCATTTTTTCCGATTGAAAGACCTCCCTCGCCCTCCCCTTCACATGAACTACCCGATAGGGGGGATTTTGGGGTATCTCCTAGTTTTTTTCTTGGTCGTCCCTCTGGGAATGCGTTTGCTGGGTGGCGTACTAAAAGAGTTACTAGAGCACTCTCCTATCTTCCTCATGACCCTTATGCAGATCTTAGCGCTAGCCTCTACTGTAACGTATCTTTTCCTATTTTCCCTTATGCAACCCAAAGAAACTCTGCAGTGGATTTGGATCCATCCCAAGCGTTTCCGTATAAAATGTCTTTTCGAAGATTTTGGAATGGGAATTTTAACTTGGATTATTGCCTTCCCTGTTGTTGTTTTTACCAGTCAATGTGTTGAGTTTTTTACCTATCTGCTGACAGGGGTTACAGGAATAGAACAGGTTGCTATCCGTTATCTTAAAATGGCTTCAGAGTCCCCTTTCTTGCTCTCCGTTGCCCTCTTTGCTATCTTGATTGCTGCACCCATGATTGAAGAGTATGTTTTTCGAGGGCTCCTTCTTTCCTACCTAAAACAGAAGTTAGGGTTTAAAAACGGGCTTCTTCTTTCTGCCTTAATTTTTTCCCTTTTTCATTTTTCCCCCTCGCAAGGAGTGAGTAATTTTGCACTGATTGCCTCTCTTTTTGTTCTCTCTTTGTACTTGGGTTTTCTCTATGAACGTCAAGCTTCATTAATCGCTCCCATCGCTTTACACATGACATTCAATTCAATAAGTGTTATGCGTATACTTTTATTTTCAAGTTGAGGTTTGGATGGTCCGTTTGCGATCCCTTATCATTTTGTGTTTCCTTTCGCATTCCTTATTTGGACACGAAGCTGAACTTGTAAAAAGCATGAATACAACAGGGATCTTTGTCTACTACATCCTCGATAAAAATCAAAACACCGTTATCTCCCCTTTAAGCCTCACTTCCTCTCTCCTTTTAGCCTATATGGGAGCACGCGGTGAAACGGCAAAAGAGATGGCCTCAGCGCTTAGCTTAACCCTTCCCCAGGATGAGGTAGGGAAAGCTTATGCAGAGATACACAAATATCTCACGGGGGGACTGGGAACAATCTTAATGGGAAATAGCATCTGGGTAGATGGTCAAGTTCAGGTCTTTCCTTCCTACATAGAAATGGCAAAAGAGGATTTTTTTGCAAAAGTTAAAATGGTTGATTTTCAAAACCCTGTAAAGGCGATTCATGACATTAATACATGGGTAGCTAACCATACCAAAAATAAAATTACAGAATTTTTGCAACCTTCGGAAATATCTCCTTCAGATAAACTCATTTTACTCAATGGCCTCTATGTAACCGGTTCGTGGCGCTATCCCTTCCCAACGGAAAGATCGGGTGTTGAGCCGTTTTTGACCCAGTCTGGGCAGTCCATCAATGCCCAGATGATGAATCAAAAAAATGTCTTCCCCTACTTTGAAAATGAAGAGACACAAGTCCTCATCCTTCCCCTTGAAAATCTCAATGCAAGCCTAGGACTAGCCTTATTCTTACCCAAAAAGCGTCAATCGGAACTGTTCAACTTCTATTATACAAAAGATGAGTCCAAACCAGACGGATTTCTCTCCTATTTAGAGCAAACCAAACCTACCTATATGGATGTCACGATTCCTAAGTTTCTCATTGCCCAAAAACTGAAAGTCACAGGGCTACTCGGATCCATTGGAATAAAACTAGCGACCTCTACAAATGCCGATTTTTCTGGGATTGATGGGAAAAAAGACCTCATGATCAGTAAAGCGGCGCAGCAGTGTGTGATTTCGATTAATGAAGGAGGTTTATTCGCATCAGCAGCTTCTGGAACAACGTTTAGCTTAAAGTCTACCCCTCCAGGTGAGCCTACAGCCCGATTCAAAGCCAACCGCCCTTTTCTTTATGCTCTTGTAGATTTCAAAACACAATTACTCCTCTTTATTGGAGAGTGCTTAGATCCTACCCAAACGGAAATCAAAGTAACAGAGAGTAAAAACAGATGAATCCCTGCTCTTTTAAAC
>JAKQGT010000176.1 GCA_029556005.1 Chlamydiota bacterium
AATCGATTCGGTATAGGTCCCGTTCCATTGCATCGCGACTTCAAATTCAAGGGGACCATCATGTAGCTCTTTAGAACCTGTGATGTAAATCGGCTTATCGAAAAGAACACTTTTATTCTCATTCAGATAGGTAACAAATGAAGAGATTCCTCCTTCATAATTGAAGGTGATATCTTCTTTTTCTTCATCTCTCTCATCACGAAATTCGATCTGGATTCCTCGATTTAAGAAAGCTAATTCTCTTAAACGTTTGAGAAGAATCCCATAATCGTATTCTGTGACATCGAAAATAGAATCATCAGGAGTGAACGTGACCTTTGTTCCCCGTTTATTGGTTTCTCCCGCTACGCGAAGCGTTTCTACAACTTTCCCTTTCGAGAAATCGATCGCATACACTTTGCTATCTTTATAGACTTCGACATGCATCTTCTTGGAAAGGGCATTCACACAAGAGACCCCTACCCCATGGAGCCCTCCAGAAACCTTATAGGTATCTTTGTCAAATTTTCCTCCAGCATGGAGAATGGTCATGACAACTTCTACTGCCGAAACATCGCGCCCTTGCTTTTTGG
This sequence comes from Chlamydiota bacterium, assembly GCA_029556005.1. Lineage (GTDB taxonomy): Bacteria > Chlamydiota > Chlamydiia > Chlamydiales > Simkaniaceae > JAAKFF01. The sequence goes on from JAKQGT010000176.1 coordinate 573, forward strand.
ACTCTTTCTCATGCTTACCAATAGGAATTCCCCTTCCATTATCTTCAACGGTGACGGAGTTATCAGGATGAACGATCACTTGAATCAGATTACAATACCCTGCCATCGCTTCATCAATACAGTTGTCGACCACTTCATAAACCAGCTGATGAAGCCCATTCACTTGGGTATCACCAATGTACATCCCTGGACGCTCTCTTACAGCTTGAAGTCCTTCAAGCACAGTGATCGAGCTAGCAGAATACTCTTGCTGGCTGGGGTCCTTCTCTTTCGTCATCGTCATAATTTCCTATGCAGTTTAATTACCAATTTTAAAAAAGATATCCCGAAAATTTACCTTTGGAAACCTCTTTTTGAATGCTGCGATCAGTCGCATTTTTTCATGCTCGACAAGCAAACTATACAGTGTAGAATTCTTCACGTATACTTTTAGAACACCAGAGTCATACGCCACAGCGCGAGACATTTTCCCAATCCTCTCCCCTACAATCTCAGGCCAAGCTGCTAATATTTGGTGGGGATTGTCGTTACATTTCTTTGCAAGTTTGCTTAAAACATCGGGAAGTAAGTCTCTGATTTGTCGTCCCGTGGGCGCACTTCCATCATAATTTTTTGGTATTCTTTTTGTATGTGTATCCATATTCATACTATAGAAAACACTTACCATAATAGCAAGCGAAATTGTAGCACGTTTAAACAAAAAAAAGGAGCTTAAAATGGAAAATTTTTGGCATAAAAATGCACGAAAAAATGGGGTTGAAAAAATGGATCTGAAGTTTAATTTTTGAACATTTTTGGAAAAATAATTGAGCACATGAACCTATCCCACTAATCCATTTAAGGGGATTTTTTTAGATTTTTCTTGAAGATTTTTTTCCTTCATTTTGAGGACATTGTCCAAGAGACAAGGCCTCAAAATGAAGGAAAAAATCAGCAGAAAAGGCAAAAAAATACTGGAAATGGATTAGTGGGATAGGTTCATTGCCCAGGTAGGGATAAAGACTGAAATAAAATAATATTTTAATTCGATAGTTCTGTCTAGAGAAATACTTGATGGCTTTTTTTTAAGCATTTCTTTACAATAGTTTCCCTTCAAAACCTAAAAAACTTAGGAGTCTACTATGGCCGCACCCACCCTCACAGCTCAAACCATCAAACAACAGGCCCCTGACCTTCTAAACGCATTGCAGTATTTTGCAAAAGGGGGAGCAGATAAATACCTTCAGGATCTCGAGCCCCACCTACAAGCAATGTCTACAGGGATGAATTGCCAAGTAGAGGGGAAGTCTTATAATATTCAAATCGGTTGGAACCGAGATGATGCCAATACAATTAATGGTCTCTTTTTTCGCGTTTGCACACAAGATACCCTGCTTGCCTACAAGTTTTTGGGAACCTCTGGAAATGAGATGCTTGCAGTAAGCAACAACAAAACAGAACATTTTACACAAGCACAAGAGAGTCTCTTCTCTTTTGGGGAACGGCTCTTAAATAGCATCATCCCTAAATTGCAAACCGGAGTGTCGCCTAGTGACCGCAAAATCACCTGCACCATTCTCAACTTAAAAGATGCAGATAAAATCAAAGCCTTCTTTGATAAAAATAGAGAGATGCTTCCTGCAAACCTTCATGCGCGCCTCTACCCCGCATCTAACAACTCTACTTACCTCTACCTTGCGGGAGCTGCACTTCTTCTCATCGCCGTTGCCTACTTCGCAAAGAGAGCCTTTTTTAGCTCGGAACCCACTCAAGCTTAAAAACACCAAAGAGAGCCTCCTATAAGGGGGCTCTTACAGAAAAAAACAGGAAGATAATATGGCAGGACCTGCCTTCACAGTAGATAATATACGCACCCATGCTCCCGGTGTATTAAACATTTTTACCTCTTTGGGAGGAGCAGATAAAGTCTTGCAAAAATTAGCCCCTCACTTAGACAAGATGGGAAGCCCAGAAGGGAGAACTTGTATTGAAGCTAGCAAGCCTTTCAATGTTCAAGTGAACTGGAACCGCGATGCATCGGATACAATCAACGGCCTTTTTGTTTGCATTTACCGAAATGATCCTTATGGCGTTTCTCTAGAGGCGTATAAAATGGTTGGAAACGTTGGAAATGAAGTTTTGCTCGCCTTTCCCCCTGTAGAGGAAAGACCAGCCAGCTCAAATCGTATCATTCAGGATACCTTTGATCATCACTTTCAAGCGCGATTTATTCTCACTCAAAACACTTTTTATGCAGATCACAAGATTACCCCCTTTGAAGGAAAGATCCCTTTTAATCAGCATCTAGATGAAATTTTAGAGCTAGATGAGGTAAAAGCGTTTTTTGCTAAACACCCTGAGATGCTCGAAAATCTCAAACAGATGAACCAGGTCACTGAAGCAAGTGCTCCCAACTATCTCTATTGGGGTGGCGGTATTCTCCTTTTGATCGCTTGCGTTTTTGTTGCTAAGAAGTATCTCTTTCGCGCTAGCTCAAAACCAACTTTTGAAGTTGTTTGAGTATAAACCAACAACACCATAGTGTTGGTTCTTGTGTTTTTCAAAATGCCTTGGTAGAGTGGGTCTTTACAAACCCGAGGTATCATGAGCAAAATTGTTGAACCGTCACGGGAAGATGTCTGGAAGATGTTCGATGAAATCTCCCCGACTTACGACTTCCTCAATCATTTATTGTCCTTTGGTGCAGATCTTTATTGGCGGCGCAGACTGATTAAGCATTTGCCCCAAAAAGAGGATGTGCGTCTACTCGATTTAGCCACAGGAACGGGGGATCAGTTGATCACGATTGTGAAAAAAGCCCCTCAAGTTAAAAATGCTTTGGGAATCGATATTTCCAGAGAAATGATTCGGAATGGGCAAAAAAAGATCATCGATAAGCCCTACACGCATCAAATCACCCTGATGGAGGGAGATGCCACAGATATCTCATTAGAAGAAGCTTCAGTGGATTGTGTCACGATGTCTTTTGGCATTCGCAATGTGACAAAAATGGAGCGGTGTTTAGAGGAGTGCTTCCGTGTGTTGACCCCTTGCGGCAAGCTCTTGATTTTAGAGTTTTCTATTCCCAAAAACCGGATGATTCGCGGATTACATCTCACCTATTTAAGACATATTCTCCCCTATGTTGCAGGATGGATTTCTCGTAAAAAGGAGGCCTATCGGTACCTGAATCAAACGATTGAAACATTTCCTTTTGGAGAAACTTTTTGTGAGCATCTAAAAAAGGCTGGGTTTTATCGTGTGAAAGCTTATCCTCTGACTTTTGGTGTGGTAACCTTATATATTGGAGAGAAACTTCCATGCACAACAGAACTTTAACTCCTGCGAAAGAACTTGTTGCCGCTTTACTGCAAACCCCTTTTCGTCCTCACCGCTGTGTTGTTAATGGGCAAGAACTCAAACTAATGCGGCTTGAGATTCCGATTGAGGTGGATGATTTTTTAGAGTGGCTCGATGCCCAAACGCTTTTCCCCAAAATTTACTGGGAAAACCCGAAAGAAAACATGCAGGTGGCCGCTATTGGATCTGCTCTTGAACTCGACTCGATTCCTCAGATCTCTTCTGAAGGGGGCCCCCGTTTTTTTGGGGGACAAGATTTTACGACGCGCCGTCATCAGACTTGGGGAGATTTTCCCTCCTGTAAATATATCCTTCCCCT
>JAKQGT010000179.1 GCA_029556005.1 Chlamydiota bacterium
TAAAACCGGAATCATAAGCCATAATAAAATGCGGATAACTGAGTGGTTCATATCGTCCCCTGTTTGTTTAGCGGTTGCTGGAGCTTAACGGTTATTTCGAAATTTGACGGTACATACTATAAGGATATGGACGATAATACAAGTTGAAATTCAAGGCCGGGAAAGGGTCATGGTGTATATGAGAGTGTGTCCTTTTAGGGTTGAAATAGATAAAAAGAAAGGGTACGAGTTCTTAATCCCGCTACAACGGAAGAAAGGAATCTCGTACCCATGGAACAACTATACTTTGAAGAACATCTTACAAGGCGTTGGCAGGAGAGTAAACGTGAATTTCGAAGTCGGTTTTGGGATGAAATCCAACTCCAAATACGAAGCCAGGTTAAAGAAATGATGGGATCCCTTGTCCAAACAGAATTTAACAGCATCATTGGCGCTCACCCGTACGAGCGTACTCTCACTCGTAAAAGTAAACGTTGCGGCTCTTACCTGAGATCTCTGGAAACTCCGTTGGGAAGAATCGAGGACATCCAAATCCCCCGGGCTCGCAAGCTCGATGTCCGCTTCTCCCTCTTTGACCGCTGGCAGCAAGTCGATGATTCGGTTCTTGAGGCTATGCTTCAAGCTTATCTCCTCGGCCGCTCCAGCGCATGTGCTCAAAAAATCATTCAATCCTTTGGTCATAGCCGCTTCTCACGAGGTTTTCTCCAACGCTTAACTCATTCCTTTGAAGGTAAACTTCAAGCTTGGCTCAATCGTCCCATTACTCAGACTTGGCCCTATGTGTTTATTGATGGCATGGTTGTGGACGTCAAAGAAGCCCATCTTCAGCAATGGTGCGTTCTTTGGGCTTTGGGTATGGACGAAAAACACAATACCGAAGTCCTGGGGTTTCTCGTCCTAAAAACTGAATCTCAGGAAGGCTGTGAGAGACTTTTAAGGGATCTTCAACGCCGCGGATTACCTCCCCCAAAACTCATTATTAGTGACGATTCTAGGGCAATTGAAAATGCTGCAGCGATGGTTTTCCCTCACACCCCACAGCAGGGCTGCAGTTTCCATAAAGTGAAAGCTGCTGGGAAACACCTGATGAATAAGAAAAATCGTAAAGCTTTTTCACGACAGGCTGCCGATGTTTATTTAAAAGCTTCGGGAAGAAAATCAATCCTCAAACGCCTTCAACGCTTCAAATCAAAATGGAAAGACAAAGAACCGGAAGCGCTTCGTTCTTTCCTCTCCGGTTTTGAGCGCACTATGACCTATTTGGATTTCCCCAAAAATCACTGGCGTTGGATTCATACCAACAACCTATGTGAAGGATTTATCGATAAGGTCAGGGACTGGACTTTGCGATTTGGTTACTTTCAGGGACGGGGGAATCTCTATACAGCTTTATTTTCGTACCTTTGTCACAAAAACCCAAAACTCGTATCCTTAGAGAGTCTTATGCCCGATTTTCAAAAGGACACAATTCTTATTGCATGATCGAAAGGGTGATTCCGTATGCTCGAGGGCCTATTTCCGTGATTGTCAGAACCCATGGATGACGCGTACAATATTAAACAAAGAGAGATAACCAGGCTAAACCTATGATATGGGGGGAGGTAGAATGACGGAAAAACCAAAGAATATGAACATGAGTTTTCGGGATTTATGTGAAGGGTTAAAAAATAAGCCCA
>JAKQGT010000182.1 GCA_029556005.1 Chlamydiota bacterium
CTTCTTTAGAGTGAGAGGAAACACTTTTTCTGACGGTTTCAGGAGAGTCGATAAAAGCAAATAACCCTTTGCCTGGCATGACCGTCTTGAGTCCTAAAGCCTCAAAAAAGAGATTGGCGGGGCGAAGGGAGGGCTCCATCACAGAGCACGTTTTTTGTCCTTTCAAACGATAGCCTGTAAATTGGGGGGTGTTTTCAATCACTTTTCGTACTTCATCGGAGCATCCCATGATCGGGGGAAGAGGTTCCTTATGGAATTGGCCAATACTGATTCGGATCACCTCTCCAAGCGCGCTATAGAATCCGAGTTGTAAGGCTGTATTTTTCCCGATTTGAAAGTGGTAATCTTTGAGGTGAATGTCCGCTGAGGCAATGGCAAATGTCGATAGAGCGAGTGTGACCGTGCGGGCCATAATATTTAAATAGAGGTTTTCTTCCTTTTTGAAGAAATAGTCCGTTGCTGTGACTAAAGTACTATTGAGCACTGAAACGACAAAGGCCTCTTTCGCTGAGATGGAAGGGGTAATTTTTGCTGCTAGGAGCGATAAGACTCCATAGCAAAGGGTGCGCGTTGAAAAATCTGTAATCAGGTGTTGTTGATCCATAGGAAGCTCTAAGGTTTTTAGCAAAAAGTATAGAGAAATTCTTAGAAAAAAGACAGAAAAAACAAAACTCTCAATAATTTAATAATTAATGAGTTATGGGTTTGTTTAGGAAATTTTTGAATTTTTTGTGGGAGGTGGGCTATCAATAAGAAATATGAATGCGTTCGATTTACAGATAGAGGGGATGAACTGCTCTTCTTGTGTGGCAAAGATAGAAAAGCGCCTCAAGAAAGAAGAGGGGGTTGAGGACTGTGCTGTTAACTTTGCTTCAGGAAAGGGGCATGTAAAGGGTGAAATCTCTCCCGAAAGAGCTGCACAAATCATCACGGAGATGGGATATCCTTCGACTCCGATTCAGACAGGAACTGCGCAAGAAGGAAAACGGGATTGGGGCTATTTATGGCTAAAAGTGCGCACGATCCTGGCCCTTATTTTAGCTTTTCCTTTAACAATCCCCATGTTTGCAGATTTGTTTGGGAGGACTGTCCCCATAACCCCCTCTCTTCAACTCCTTTTGGCAACCCTTGTCCAATTTGGTGCTGGGTACTCTTTTTATAGTGGATCTTATAAGTCTCTCAGATCGGGGACAGCGAATATGGATGTCTTGGTTGCGCTGGGAACGAGCGCCGCCTATTTTTATAGTTTGTTTGCCCTTATTTTTCAGTTTTCCAACTATTTCTATTTCGAAACAAGCGCTGTCTTGATTGCCCTTATTTTATTGGGACGTTTGATTGAAAATTATTCTAAGAAAAGTGCTCAAGGAGGGATGAAAGCCCTGCTTCAAATGCAAGCTAAGACAGCACGTATAAAAAGGGGAGATCAACTCCAAAGCATTCTCATCGAAAATGTAAAGCGGGAAGACATTGTTGTCATACGCCCCGGGGAACGGATTCCTGTAGATGGAGAGGTGATGGAAGGAATGTCACATGTCGATGAATCGATGCTTACCGGTGAAAGCCTTCCTATCCGTAAGGAAAAAGGGGGAAAAGCTTTTGCTGGGACAGTTAATGGGGAAGGGATTTTAGAAATCAAAGCATCGAAACTCGGAAAAGAGACAAGTCTAGGAACCATCATTCGATTGGTAGAAGAGGCGCAGCGGTCGAAAGCTCCCATTCAAAAATTAGCCGATAAAATTTCAGGTGTTTTTGTTCCGGTTGTTTTAGGCATTGCTCTCGTGACTTTTTTGCTATGGGGTTTAAACGGAGATTGGAAAGAGGGGCTTTTAAGTGGAATTGCTGTTTTAGTCATTGCCTGTCCCTGTGCTTTGGGACTCGCTGTTCCCACCGTGATTATGGTGGCTTGCGCAAGAGGAGCGAAAGAGGGAATTTTAGTGAAGAATGCGGAAGGATTAGAGAGGGCCCGGCAAGTAGATGCGATTATTGTTGATAAAACAGGAACGGTAACGGAAGGAAGATTAAGTGTAAGCGCTATTCATAGCGATCTTTCTGAAAATGAGTTTTTAAAAAAAGCAGTGTTACTTTCCCACCACTCTGATCATCCCGCTTCTCAAGCCATTACAAACTTTGCTCAAGAGAAAAAGATCTCGATTGCTAACGTAGAAAACTTTGAAGCCCATAGTGGAAAAGGGCTTTCGGGAGTTTATCAAGGGAAATCCTATGTGATGGGTTCGGTGAAATTTTTAGCGGGGATGGGGATTCCTATTGATGAAGGGCCCTTTCAAAAAGAGAAGGGGATTGTGGTTGCTCTTGGAGAGGAAAAACGCTTTTTAGGTTATGTCGTTTTATCAGACCAAATTAAAAAAGATACCCCTCAAGCTGTAGAAGCCCTGCATAAAATGGGTAAAAAGATCTACCTATTAAGCGGGGATCGCACCTCTGTTGTCGAAGAGGTAGCTAATATACTGGGTGTGGATGGCTATTTCGCAGAGGTTCTACCTGAAGAAAAAGCAGGTTTTGTGAAGAAACTTCAGAAGGAGAATTATGTGACAGGGATGGTGGGGGATGGAATCAATGATGCTCCAGCCTTAGCGACAGCAGATGTAGGATTTGCGGTAGCTTCTGGGACCGATGTTGCGATGGAGAGTGCAACCGTTGGACTGATGCGCAGCAATCTCTCCAATTTAGTGGAGGCTCTCCGTTTATCAAAGAAAACTTTTACTAAGATGCGTCAAAATATTTTCTTTGCTTTCTTCTATAATTGCTTAGGGATTCCCCTGGCGGCATTCGGGCTTTTAAACCCGATGATTGCGGGAGCTGCCATGGCGCTTAGTTCTATTTCAGTTGTTTTAAACTCATTAACATTAAAAAAATAAATAGAATTATTTTTATTCTATTTTGTTGTATCATTTGTTTTTTCGAACTTTTAATTTAGAAGGGGATTTTATGGAAATTTCAGCAGATACAACAGTGGATGCTATCGAGTTTGATAGCGAACGTTTTGAGAATCTATTGGAAAGTAGTCGCACAGACTGTAAATGGGGCTGCCATAGTGTTCAAAAAGATGTGAAACCTTTCTTCCTGCCAGAAGACTTTCAAGTGTATGTCAATAACAACGTTGTTGTAAATTGGCCTGCGCCTGGTTTTGCAGCAAAGACACTTCCAACATTTAATCATTATACAGGGCCTGATGGCGGCTATGTTGCAATTTATACGCGGAATGCTGATCAAGCAGTCTACAGTGTTGGAAACGGAATCTATGTGGCGGGTCAAGTGCGTGTTCCTGGAGAATACCAAGGACGCATCTTTGTTCCCCAAGGATACAATTTAGGGGATAATATTACCCAAGACTCAGAGCTTTTATCCGTCTGCAAACAGTACCTTCCAGAGCTAGAAGGTCAAATGTGGGTCGGTGGAGATACAGGCGGCTGGTTCGGTATCCAACGTTAATCCATCTTTTTTAAATCTTATCGACAGGCCCCTTGCAATCATTGCAAGGGGCTTTTTTTTACCCAAAAAGATTTGGCTGAATAAAAGATATTTATATCCAGCCAAATCTTATTTACTGAAAATGATTTGGCTGGTTAAACTAAATCGTTAGTTAGCCAAATCTTTTGGGTGAGTGTGTCAGAGAAACAAATTATTGGAAGAAGAGAAGAGTTAAAAACTCTAAAAGAGCTCTTAAAATCTAGAGAGGCAGAGTTTATAGCTGTATATGGACGCAGGAGGGTTGGGAAAACTCATCTTATTCGAGAGTTTTTTTCGAACAAGGGGGTCTATTTCGAGCTTACTGGTCAAAAAAATGGATCTCTGAAAGAACAATTAGAAAATTTTGCAAAAATCTTCTCGAGTAGTTTTTTTCAAAGTATCCCTATTCAGAAACCCAAGAGTTGGAAAGATGCATTTGCTCTTCTTACCGATCAACTGAAAAAAATTCCTAAAACAAAAAAATGTATTATTTTTTTAGATGAGCTTCCATGGCTTGCAAGTAAGAGATCAGGCTTAATTGAAGCCTTAGATTATTACTGGAATCGCCATTGGAGCGGGATGAAGAATCTTGTCCTTATTGCTTGTGGTTCAGCAGCATCATGGATGCTTGATCAATTAATCAATGCAAAAGGAGGGCTTCACAATCGCCTTACGAGGGTAATATTATTAAAGCCCTACTCTCTTAAAGATGCGGATGAGTTTTTATCTGCACGAGGGATTCATTTAAACCACAAACAGTTATGTGACTTGTATATGGTGCTCGGGGGTATTCCTTATTATTTAAAGCAGGTTTCTAAAGGGATGTCTGCAGTACAAGCTGTTAATAAGTTATGCTTTCGAAAGGATGGCTTCTTATATAGTGAGTTTGAAAGGCTTTTTACCTCTCTTTTCGAACATTCTGATACTCATGTAAAAATCATTCGTGCCATTGCCCATTCAAAGGAGGGGCTTTCTCGGAAAGAGCTGATTGAGAAGGTAAAAGTAACAACGGGTGGAACACTGCATCAACGCCTTTTAGAACTTGAGGCTGCAGGTTTTCTTCAAACCTATGTACCTTATGGAAACAAAAGGAAGGACTCTTTTTATCGAGTGGTTGATGAGTATGTCCTCTTTTATTTGCGGTGGATTGAACCGATCAAAAGAAGAGGAGTGATTTCAGCAAAGAACTATTGGCAAACAAAAAGCAAAACAGCAGCGGCCCTTGCCTGGGCAGGGTATGCTTTTGAAATTATTTGTTTAAAGCATATAGAAAAAATACGTGAAGCTTTGGATTTAGAGGGAGTTGCTTCTGAAGTGGGAAGTTGGCGGCACATTCCCCCCAAAAATAGCTTAGATCAAGGAGCGCAGATAGATCTACTTTTTGATCGAGATGATGGAGTGATTACCCTTTGTGAAATCAAGTATTCGGATAAAATCTTTGTTGTTGACAAGGCTTATGCTCAAAAACTTGCAAGCAAAATAACAGTTTTTGAAAAAAATTTCTCTACAAAGAAAAAAGTCGAACTTGTCTTGATTACTTTTGCAGGGATGAGAGACACTTTTTGGTCTGAAGAACTTATTGTAAACGATGTCATTTTTGAGGAGCTGCTATAAAAGAAATTTTAAGTAAAAGTGCCGCATCGGTTCAGGGGTATTAAATGAGAAAGGGATGTTGCCTGCAAGCATGCAAACGGCTCAAGAAGCTGCAAACGCTATAGGCTACTCAGTTGCTCAACTTTTGGGGGAGAAGATTGAAAAAGCAGATGCTGATTTTACGCGCCGTGTTACCGGTTTTGCAATTGGGGGGATTCCACCCATAGGGCATAAACAAAAAATCCGCACGCTCATTGATGAAGATCTTCTTAAGAATGAGGTTTGTTGGGCTGCAGCTGGGACACCTCATGCTGTTTTTTCTATTAGATAGTGTCGTCATGAGATGGGCATT
>JAKQGT010000211.1 GCA_029556005.1 Chlamydiota bacterium
TAAATATCTTTCATCGGAGTTTTTCTCGAGACGTTCTTTTAATTTTGCCAAAGCAATCGCTGTTTCTCTTCCTTCATCACGCAGGGAAAGTTGTTGTTGCAGAAGGTGAATGAGATCGAGAAGTTCCCGATTTTCACTTCCCCCGCGTGCCACGCGCACTGAAGGAATTAGGGACGAATCTGTTAATAACCGCACACGGCTTTTGGAAACTCCCACATGCTCGATAATACCTATTAAGTGGTGTCCTTTTAAGATCAGACTATTCACCCTAACAATCGCTTTCCCTAAAGCCTCGTTATCTTTTTCTCCCACATCGATCCAAAGGGTCGAGTTCCAAGTGCTCGGTGAACGATAGATGACCTGGGCATGGAGGGACAGGAGTTCTAAGTTGAGTAGGGTTTCCGCAGCATCGCGTCTCCTTTTATAAAAACCTTCTGTTCCTAAGGAGGTGATAGTTTGGAACTTTTTAAGTTGGAGTTCGATCCGTTCATCAGAAAGGAGGCGCCGCCTCAAGTTCTCGTTTTGTTTCTTTAGAAGGAGATTTTCAAGAGCAATCTCTGATTCCACTGGAGAGCCCTCTCCCCCTCCCATCCAAAAAGCAGAAGCTAAAGAGACCAGTGATGAGCGCAACCCCGATGTCCAAGCTTCTGGCACATGCAAAACAGCTAATAAGAAAAGCCCCAGGAAAAGATAAGAGCGGTAGGGTTTTTTTCTCATCGACTTGTTTTTACAATCGCTTCGATTACATAGGCGCTATTTTCATCAGAAAGCCCTGTCAAATTAATACGCGAGCTTCCTGTGCAGTAAACGCCATACTCATCCCTTAAGCGCTCCACTTGTTCTTTGTCTAATCCCAGCATGGAAAATAGACCCTGCCTCCTTTTTAAGAAGCTGAATCTCTCTTTACCAAATTGCCTAGCAAGAGCGTCTGCAAGCTCGCTTCGCATCTCTTCAATCCTTTGCCGCATATGATTGACCTCTCCGATCCACATCTCTTTAAGACCTACATCTTGCAAAATCGTTGTGATGAGCCCTGCTCCATGCCTAGGGGGGTTAGAATAGTTGACACGCGCGAGTCTTTTGATCACACTTCCCACGTTTTGGCTGATCTGTTCATTTTTTAACAAGAGGGATAAACAACCGATCCTCTCTCCATAAAGACCAAAGTTTTTCGAGTAAGAGGCCGCTACAAACATCTCATGCCCCTTTTCGGCAAAGTGACGCACCGCCCAAACATCTTCATCAAGCCCGCGCCCAAAACCCTGATAGGCAAGATCAAAAAAGGGAATCAATTTTCTTTTAAGAAAAAGAGAAGAGAGTTCTCTCCACTGAGACTGATTTAAATCACATCCCGTGGGATTGTGACAACATCCATGGAGAACAACGACACTTTTTTCTGGAATTTGTGAAAAGAAATTGAGCATTCTTTCGTAATCTATCGTATGGGTCTCAGAATTGTAATAGGGATACTCTTCAACAACCATTCCACAAGCTTCAAAAACACCCCAGTGATTGGGCCACGTCGGATTGGAGACATAAACATTCTTTGTCACTTCTCGCTTTAAAAACTCTCCACCCAAACGCAGTCCCCCTGTCCCTCCAAGGGTTTGAGCACCCAAAAGGGTCCCCTTAGCTTCTTTACAAAAAGCTTCTCCAAAAACTAACTCTTGAGAGGACTTAATAAACGTCTCTTGCCCTCCAATCGGCAAATAGGCCTTATCCTCCTCAACTCTCATGAGAATCTTCTCTGCCTCTTTAACGCTACGCAGGGTCGAAGTTTTAAGATCAGGACCTCGATAAACACCGACAACTAAATCCACTTTTTTAGGGTTTTGATCTTTTTTAAACCGAGCTTCAAGCCCAAAAATCGGATCCGCAGGGAAAGGCTCAACTGTTTCAAAAAAACTCATGACAAATCCTCGTTTCACTTCAAAGGCGTTAGTATAGCTAAAGTTGTTTAAAATTGGGATCTCATTGAAAAAAACTCCCGCAGAATCTAAAATTACGGGATTCACTTGGGGCGTTAGCTCAGTTGGTAGAGCGCAACAATGGCATTGTTGAGGCCAACGGTTCGACTCCGTTACGCTCCAAA
>JAKQGT010000218.1 GCA_029556005.1 Chlamydiota bacterium
AGGGCCAACCACACTGAGATCCCCTTTAAGGACATTGAAAAACTGCGGGAATTCATCGAGAGAGGTTTTCCGTAGAAATTTGCCAATGGGGGTGCAACGGGGATCTTGTTGGAGTTTTTGAAAAACTTCCCATTCCTCCCGGACTTTGGGGTCGTTTTTTAACATCTCTTGTAACCGTTTTTCAGCGTCGCTATACATCGTGCGAAATTTAAGGACTTTAATGTACTTTCCCCCTTTTCCCAACCTTTTCCCCACATAGAAAATAGGTCCTTTTGAATCGAGTTTAATCAACCCTGCAATCACGAGGTAGAGGGGAGAGAAAAGAGTGATAAAACACAAACTAAAGAAGAAATCAAAAAGACGTTTAAAGAAGGGGTAAAAAGGGTGAGGGGGTTTTTCTAGGATCAGTTCCATACACCACAAACAGTTGATTCAAATGGGGTCATTCTCTCATTTTTTTCTATTTTTCACAAATCCTTCGCTAATAGCTAAATTTATTTAAACAAATCTAGTTATAGGGTAACCTTTGTGGGTATGAAATGGCTGACTCTATTTTTCCTTTTATCTTTTGCCTATTGTGCAGAAGCACCGGTTGTTTATTTGAGTGGAACTTCCTATGAAAGGGGCTTTCAACAGGGAACCCTTCTCAAAGAGAAAATTCATCTGAATTTAGGGGGATTTATCGATAATCCTGAGATGCAAAAAAGCCCCCGCGTTCAAGAGTTTCTCTCCCATCTCCCTGAAGTTCTTCCCTATATTCCTTCCCATTTTATGGAAGAGATGCAAGGGGTAGCCGATGGAGCTCAAGTCCCTTTTCAAAAAATCCTCATGATGAACCTTTTCCCGGAAATGTTTCACTGTATTGGAATTGGAGTGCAAGGAGAGGCAACCCACGATGGCTCCCTGTATCATGTCCGTGTTCTCGATTATGGAGTGGGAAAAAATTTGCAACAGACTGCTGTTTTATTAGTGGTGAAGCCTGAAGGGAAGCACCCCTATATGACAGTGAGTTATGCCGGTTTTGTGGGGTGCATTACAGGAATGAATGCAAAGAAGATTGCCGTTGGTGAAATTGGGGGGGATGGCTATGGTCATTGGGAAGGGGTGCCGATGGCCTTTCTTCTGAGAGAAATTTTAGAAAACTGCAGTACCCTTGAAGAGGCGAAAGAGCTTTTAGCAAATTCTCCCCGCACATGTGAATACTACTATGTGATTTCTGATGGGAATCAAGAAAAAATGGTCGCGGTCTATGCAACTGCAAGTCAACTCCATTTTATTGAGCCGGGTCAAAGTTATGCGATCATGGCCCCTCACCACCTTCCCCCCAATTATGGAGACTCTGGGGAAAATGATAAATTCTTTTTAAGTACATTTGTTCCCGAGCTTAGTGATCACCAACTTCGTGTCCATGATTCCTCTGGGCAACTCTTAGCCCTTTTTCAGCACCAACCTAGGGACTGTATTGTCTTAAGAGGATTTGGCTATCCTGAACGTTATCCCCTTGTGGTGAATAGGATCAAAGAAGATTATGGCGCGATAGATGCTCTGACTCTTCAAAAAATTATTACCCCTCCTGCGACCAACGAGACCAACCTTCATAACGCTATCTTTCACCCCTCAACCTTAGAAGCTTGGGTTTCCCATGCCGGTCTAGATGGCACTCCCGCTAGTCTCGAGCCCTATACCTATATCCATTTCAAAGATCTTATTGAATAACACGATTATTTAGGGTATACTCGTCCCCCAAAATAGGATTGTAGAAAGTAGGCATTCTGTGTTGCAAATTTCAAAATCTACTTTACTCGGTTTTGGTCTTTATCAGTCCTACCGCAATTCCCGTGTATTACATGCGGGATGGCATGAGCAAAAGACTCTATGCAGCGTAGATTACATCAGTAACATCGCCCTCTTTGCGATCTTGGCACAGGATAATGTTTCTGCTGTTTGGGGCTCCTCTTTAGCAAGCCGCCTCTCCAAGCTTTCTTATGCCTCTTATATCGTGATCCCCACACTCCATTACTTAAGCGATCATCTTGAAAATTCAGGCCTAAAAGAGAGTATCGATTTTTCGTACCTCCATATCAATGATCTCCTCCTCTTCGCAACCGCTGTTCATTCAGTAGCAGCTCTGCGGTTTGGTCATCAGTTTTTTGGAAACATGATTCAGTTATCCTTTCTCTTATTAACCGTTTTAGAGCAAGGGGTCTTTGGGTGGGAGCCCAGGCAAAATCAAGGGGCGTTAGCAAAAGCTTGGGATGGAGAAATCTACAGGAGGTATCAGCCCCTCGTTTCCAAGCTCTCTTATTATTTAGGAATTCCCACCCAAT
>JAKQGT010000221.1 GCA_029556005.1 Chlamydiota bacterium
TAGCTCCCCTGCTGTTAGTGAAGTCCGTTCCCTCTCAGAAGCCATTCAAGCTCTAAAGGAAGAAGAAGAGCAAGAAGTGAAACACCATTCCCCTTATTCCCAATCCCTCCTTTCTGCAGCTCTCGATGCTCATCCTTCTCAAAAAAGCCGTTTAGATACCAAAGTCTTTCAGCAAAGGCCTAGCCCTCACAAGCCAAGCGGCCGTCCCGCTCCTAACCCCAATCGCTTTGCCCACTTAAGAAAAAGGAGTGCACAGCTTCAAGAAGAGTTGACTTCTGCTGGAAAAACTAAAGAAAAAGCTGAAGGTGCGACAGATGACCTCTCTGGACTTTCATTAATTGAGCGTCGCAAAAAACAAATGGGTCTAATCTAAATAGAGGACTATAGAAAATAATACTCTCAACAGGATACAATGCGCCTATGCTAAAATATCCCAAAGACCTTCTTACACTCATTGCCTATCTGAAAAAATTTCCTGGAGTTGGAAAAAAAACTGCAGAGCGTTATGCCTTTCAACTTTTAGAATGGGATGGGAAAGAGCTCCACGATTTAGCAGAACTTTTGGGAACCTTAAAAGAGCGAGTGCAGTGTTGCTCAGAGTGTGGCTCCTTAATGGAGAGTGTACTCTGCACTTTTTGTGATCTAAAAAATCGTGAGCGTCATGTGATGTGTGTGACAGCAAGTCCTCGTGATGTCTATGCCATCGAAGAAACAGGCAACTTCCGCGGCGTCTACCATGTACTCGGGGCTTTACTTTCCCCCTTAGATGGAAAAATGCCAGAAACCCTGAACATCCCCCACTTAGAAGAGCGCATTAAACGTTTAGAAGTCCAAGAGCTCATCTTAGCCCTCGATTCAACATTAGAAGGAGATGCCACGGCTCTTTTTCTGAAAGAACAGTTCCCCCATGTTCATGTTTCTCGCTTAGCCTTAGGTCTTCCTTTAGGGAGCTCTTTAGATTTTGTAGATGAAGGAACCCTTTCGCAAGCTTTTTCTGGGCGTCAAAAGTTCTAGAACCTATCCCGGTAATCCATTTGTTGAGATTTTTAGAGATTTTCTTTCAGATCTTTTCTCTTCATTTAAGGACATTGTCCAGGTGACAAGACCGCAAAATGAAGAGAAAAGATCTGAAAGAAAAGGTAAAAAATACCGGAATAGGTTCTAAGGTTGCTTTTATTTCTCCCCATTTTTTATACTCTGCTAACTTAAGTAAAAGATACTAGTAATGAATAAAAAGGTTCTCACAGCTCTTACCACTCTAACGTTTTTAACAGCATCCATAGATTCCCTCTATGCGGCTCCAGCATCTTCTGAAGTTTATGAAAATAAACGTGTCGGAAAGATCACGATTGTAATGGAAAATCTCCCACGTGGTGCAACCTTTAATCAAGACCGTATCTTATCCAAACTCCGCACCAAAGCAGGAGACCCTTTTTCTCAAATCACCTTTGACCACGACTTAAAAACCCTTTCCGATGAATACGACCGTGCTGAACCTTCGATCGATGTTCAACAAGGAGAAGTCAACATTACGGTTAAGTTGTGGCAAAAACCGATGATCCGCGCCATCTCTTGGGCAGGGAATAACAAGATCAAAACCAGTACCCTACAAAAAGAGCTCGGCATTAAAGCCCATTCCGTTTTTAACCGTGAAGAATTCAATAAAGCGTTCAATAAAGTCAAAGAATACTACGTCAAAAAAGGTTACTTCGACTCTCAACTCGAATACAAATTGATCCCCTATTCCAATACCAACGAAGTCGACGTGGAAATCACGGTGAACGAAGGACACTCAGGGCACATCAGCAAAATCTCTTTCACAGGCCTTAGTAAAAAAGAAGAAAGCGCTATCCTTCACATGATCACCACGAAGAAATACAATTTCTT
Organism: Chlamydiota bacterium; assembly: GCA_029556005.1. Taxonomy (GTDB): domain Bacteria; phylum Chlamydiota; class Chlamydiia; order Chlamydiales; family Simkaniaceae; genus JAAKFF01. Next base: position 1,888 of record JAKQGT010000221.1, read on the forward strand.
CACTAGCTGGATTACAGGGACAGGCAACTACCATGAAGAGGCTCTAGAACACGACAAACTCGTCATTGTCAACTACCTCCAAAACCAAGGGTTTGCCAACGCCAACGTCAACATCCAAATTAAGGAAAGTCAAGAAGGGCGGTTAGAAATTTACATCAACGCTGTTAAAGGGGAGCTCTTCCATTTTGGAAGTATTGATATCTCTGGCAACG
>JAKQGT010000229.1 GCA_029556005.1 Chlamydiota bacterium
CAAAGGGATGTCAATCGCTCCAATGATTTGCCACAGATTTGGAGTACAGACGTCTATAGTCCGCCCTGAATTAATCGAATTTTGAGCTATTTCCTCCGAGCCAGCACAAGACACTGGAAAATATTTTTAGCGATTTTTAGACTAGTAGCAATTCAAAACCCGGAAAAATCGTATGCGGCCAAAACCCCTAAAACAACCCCAAGACCACCTTTTCAAAAATCGATTGAGCGAAGAACTGAATCCCGCACATGAGCTCATTCGGCTTGGAAAAGTCATTCCTTGGGACCAAATCCAAACGGATATAGAACCATTATTCACCGAGGGGCAGAGTCGCCCGCCGTTACCTGTGCGATTGGTAACTGGGCTGATGATTTTGCAACACCTTTATGATGTCTCGGATGAAGAAGTTGTTAAGGTCTGGGTTGAGAATCCCTATTGGCAGGCTTTTTGCGGGTACGATTTTTTGCAGTGGGAGTTTCCAGCACACCCAACTTCTCTTACAAGATGGAGAAAGCGATTGGGGCCTGATAACCTTGAAAAACTGCTCAAGGTCTCCATTAACGTGGCAATAAAAACTAAGACTGTTTCTCCATCGGAACTAGAAAAAACCATAGCGGATACCACCGTGATGCCGAAAGCGATTGCTTATCCAAATGAAGCGAAATTGCTGCAGAGGATAATCGAGAGGATCGTAAGGGCTGCCGCTCAGGCTCATATTAATCTGAAAAGAACCTTTATCCGGGTATCAAAAAAGACTCTTCGTAATTACCAAAGGCTCATGCATGGAAAGAAGATCAAACAAGCTCAAAAGCCCTTGAATAAACTGAGACGCTACCTGTCAAAAATTTTGAAAGACCTCGATCCCCATTTAGAGAGCTGTCCTAGAGAGCTTTTTAAAGAAGCGGTTGTAGGAGCAAAGCTATTGACCCAGAGTAAAGAGGATAAGAACAAGATCTACAGTTGCCACGAGCCGATGGTGGCATGCATAGCAAAAGGCAAAGCGCACAAGCCTTATGAATTTGGAGCAAAAGCCTGCCTTATCGTAACGGAAAAGAGTGGGCTGGCACTAAGTCTGACAACTCATACAGGGAATCCATATGACGGCCACCTCCTCGCAGGGGCAGTGGAAAATGCGGAAAATATGTCGGGTGTCGAAATAGGAAGGATACTCGTGGATCTTGGCTTTAGAGGCCATGGAGTAACAGAAAAACAAGTCCTGATTAGTCGAACAAGAGGTCTGGCTCCTCCACTTAAAAAAGCCTTGAAAAGGAGGCAGGCGATAGAACCCTGGATCGGGCACATGAAAAACGACGGTAAACTAGGTCGCTGCTATTTGAAAGGGGTCTTAGGAGATCAAATCCATGGGATCCTAGTAGCGATAGCCCATAACTTTAGGATGATCCTCAGGAACTTGAGGTCTTTTTGTATCTGTATGATCAGTTGGTTTATGGATTTCTGTGGAATCAGCGGAAAGGAAGAGGTCTTTGCTGGCTCAATATTTATAGCCAAAGCCTAAATCAGGGCCGACGAGTTAAAGTATTTTTTATAATAAAATAACGTATAATCGGCGTGCGGACTTTTTCATTCTGGCAGTCCGCAGTATAAGCAGTTAGGTTGGTCTGGTATCTGGAGTTTGGACAAATTTGTAGTCGTTCTCTCCATGCAGTTGCCCCCAGTTTACAAACTGTATATCGGGGACATTTTCGATGGTGAGCCCGCCAAGTTGCTCTGCTAGTTTACCCATCTCTTCATTATATTGCTCGCGCCACTGATATTGTTTTGTTCCGGGAGTAAAGAATTTCTCCTTCCAGCCTTCGAGATGTTCACGGTTTTTTTGAGGATACTTTTTAACAGCATCTTGGGCAATTTTTGATTGTTTTAAAAATTCAGTCATTTTTGAAATTTCATCAAACGGATAAGTTAGATTAAAAATCCTACGATA
>JAKQGT010000248.1 GCA_029556005.1 Chlamydiota bacterium
TAGCGCTGCGTAGCCATGTGCGGACGAGATAAGCTCTGAAAGCATCTAAGAGCCAAGCTCTTCCCAAGATTAGGTTTCCCGAACGAAAGTTCCAGAAGGCCCCCGGCAGACTACCGGGTTGATAGGTCAGGCGTGTAAGCACAGTAATGTGTTAAGCGGACTGATACTAATAGGCCGAGCGGCTTGATCTAATATAATGAATCGGAAACGAAAAAGATGTCTTCCAAAAGACTCTGTTCATAAGTTCAAGCCCACATTTAAGTTGCATCCCCTCTTTCCCATTTCGTGCATGTATTCCAAAGAATATCTGATAAACCAAAACCGATTTTCCCGGTGACCTTGAAGCAGTGGTCCGACCCGATCCCATCCCGAACTCGGCCGTCAAACGCTGCGTTGCCAATGGTAGTGCCTGTATAGCTTGTGCGAGAGTAGGTCGTCGCCGGGGTTTATTTAAACATTAGGGCGTCTTCCTTAAGACGCCCTTTTCGCTTTTATATCTAAAACAATTTCTTCCCTTTCCCTTCCGTCCTCTTCTCTTCTAAAACCCTCTGAGCTTTTCCACTTTTGATGTATCCACGATAAATGCGAAAAAAAAGTCTGTCGTGTATATATCAAAAGTGGACAGGTGTATACATCAAAAGTGGAATTTAGATTTGCTTCATTTGATAAGCTAGAAGTTATTGGTATAGAGAGGAGTAGATAAGGGTGGTTGCCCCCTAGGGGGCAAAATTTGGGTGTATCGATCAAAAGTGGAATTTTGCTACGCTTTTATTACAATGCGTAAGCAAATGATCAATCGCCTGGGTATTGCTGATATCCGCAATACGGTTTCTCATTTCTCTGATAACTCCATCTCCTCTGAGCAAGCTTGTTTTTCTCTCCAAATTAGTAAAACTCGCCTTTACCAACTCCGCTCCGATTTCCTCAAAGCTAGAGTTGCTGGAACTTCTCTCCAATGGTCTCCCCATTCCTCGGGCGGTAATCATAAGCCGGTTTGGTCTGAAGAGATTCAATTGTTTCTTAAAAAGTCCCTTGCTTCGGGCTATTCCTTCTCTTTTTCTTCCAGTGAAGTCTTGAGACTCTTTGGGGTGAAACTTAATCGTTCCCAAATCCCTCATTGGGCTAAACTCCAGGGGTTGATTGCCTCGGTTCCCAAGCCTCGCCCTCCAGCCCACTTCAGACGCTGGCAACGCTCTTGTATTGGAGAGCTCTGGCAATTGGATGCTACCACTGAACATTGGTTTGGCCCTGCTCAACCTGCCTTTACTCTCTTAAATATGTTAGATGATTGTTCACGTCTTCAACTGGGCTGTAATCTCTATTACCGTGAACGTGTCTCTTCTTATATCCACCTCTTTTACAACGCATTTATGCAGTTTGGACTTCCCTTAAAAATCTACGTTGATCAAGCCTGCTTCTTTCGGTCTGATTCCCCTGAACGACAAACTCAACTCGCTCGCCGCCTCAAATTTTATGACATCTCTTTTCTCCTGGCTAACTCTCCTGAGGCTAAGGGAAAGGTCGAAAGAATCCACCAAGTTTGGCAATCCAGACTTCCCGCTTATTTCAAGTTTAACTCCATTGATCCAGATACTCCTCTCCCTACCATTAACCAACACCTGGAAGCTCTGCGTACCCACCGTAACTCTCACGAAATCCACCGCGAAATCAATCAAACTCCAATGCACGCTTGGAACCTAGCTCTTAATGATCGTCGAACCAAACTGCGCCCCGTTCCTAAGGATCCCTGGTGGGAGTACATCTGGTCCGAGTGGGCTCCGGCACTTGTCGGACCTCGTGGACACATCCTTATCGGTAATCTGGATATCCCCACTCAAGCCCCCAATGGTTCCAAAGTCTGGGTTTGCTATCATGTTGATAACTCCTTCTCCATCCTATCCAATAAAACCTCTCATTCCTCTTTCCCCACCGTCCTCTTCTCTTCTAAAACCCTCTGAGTTTTTCCACTTTTGATCGATACAATTTTTCCACTTTTGATGTATCCACGACATGTTTTAAGGAAAACACAAACCCATTTTGCTGATTCATTAATCATCAAAACAATCAAAAATCTTAAAAACAGGTCCAGACCTCCCAGGAAAGTTGACGGATTACAAAGTCGAAATACCCAAAGAAAATGTGAATGAAGTAAACAAACCCGCACCCAATAAACCAACTATGGCGGAGAAGGGGGGATTCGAACCCCCGGTACAGTGTTACCTGTACAACGGTTTAGCAAACCGCCGCCTTCAGCCACTCGGCCACCTCTCCATCCATGTAGTATGGCTCCTGCTTTTTTACGGGGAGAAGCCACCCGTGCGGGAAACAATACCGATCGAACCCAAAGCAGTCAAGAGCTAAGTCCTCACTTCTTTACAAATTAGGGGATTTCGAAGAGGAACAGAATTTAGGAAGAAAACCTTTTTT
>JAKQGT010000252.1 GCA_029556005.1 Chlamydiota bacterium
CGGGAATTGCAAGAGAACTCCATGCGGTCGATCAAGAGCATGATAAAAACATCGAAGTCGATGGAAACCGCTTATGGATGGTTTTGAAAGAGACGGGAAACCCTGCCCATCCCAACGCCTTATTTAACACGGGAAATTCAGAAACGTTAGGGGGGATTCCCCGCTCTGAAGTGATGAAGTGGTACAAAAGCCATTATAGCGCTGATAAAGCCCATCTGATTCTCTATTCTACCCTTCCCATTGAAGAGCTAGAAGCCCTTGCTGTGAATCATTTTTCCGCTGTCCCTCTTGCTAATGTCCCCCCCCAAGAGATCAAAGAGGCCCTTTTTTCTCATAAGCAAGAAGGACATATTGTCGCCATCAAGCCCATTAAAGATCTGCGCAATTTAACCCTTGCCTGGGAGCTTCCTAAAAGCTACCTACAAGACTTAGAAAATAAATCCCATGCTCTCCTCAGCTACATTTTGGGAGGAAAACAAGAAGCGAGTCTTTATGCCGAGCTAAAAAAAGAAGAGCTCGTGGAAGATATTTCTGCGGGACTCACAAAAGCTTCCTCTGGATGTGGTTTTTTTACGATTGATTTTGATCTGACTCCTCAGGGAACTTTACAATTTGAAACGGTGATTGAGCGGTGCTTTCAAGCGCTTAACAACCTTAAACAAACCGGAATTCCTCCTTACATCTTCAATGAAATGAAAACCATGGCGCAGATCGACTATGAATATCAATCGCGGATCGCCCCTTTTCAGTTTGTGATGAGCTCTGCGCACGATATGATCGATGAACCCTTAGAAACCTATCCCCAAAAAACGCTCATCCCTTCTCTGTATGATTCCAAACAAATCTCCTCTTTCTTAAATCATATCACTCCTGAAAAAGCCACTTATTTTTTATTAGCTCCTCCTGAACTCACAAACATCACTCCTGATAAAACAGAGCGTTGGTCGGGAGCTCAATATGCTACCCGTAAAATCGCCCCAGAAACCTTGACTGCCTGGAATGAAATCGAGCGTCACCCCCACATCTCTCTCCCTGCACAAAACCGTTTTATCCCGACCAATTTAGAACTCGTGACTCAAAATAAGGAAGAGCACATACTCGTCACACCAACTCCTATTCTCCTTTCTAATTGCCACCAAGGAAAAGCCTACTTTTGGGAAGATTCCCAATACCTTGTTCCTGAAGTTTCTTGGATTTTTAATATCCGTAGCCCTTTAATCGATGGAACAAGCAAAAGCTCTGTCTTCATGGATTTATACCGCTTTGCTTTGCACGAAAAAATGGCTGATACCCTTTCTTATGCCGAAGCTGCTTCTCTTTCAACACGCACCGGTGTGAGCAACTTAAAATTCATCCTTGCGATTCAGGGATACAGCGAAAAAGCCCCCCTTCTTTTAGAGGCACTCCTCTCTGAAATGAAATCTCTGAAAATTTCGAAAGAAGAGTTTGAGCTTTATACAACCTCTCTGCTTAGCAGTTACTCCAATGTTGGTAAAGCAATGCCCATTGTGCAAGCTCAAGAGATCTTACTCAATATTACGACCAATATCAGCCCGAAACATAACGAAAAAATCGTGGCGCTTAAGAACATGTCTTACGAAGATTTCTTAGCTTTTAGCGATAAGCTCTTTCAAGAAGCTTACGTAGAAGCCATGCTCACAGGGAACCTATGCGAAAAAGATGCCAACCATATCTGGAATATGGTACGCACGAAACTCGCTTATTCCCCTTACCCTCCTCAAGAGCATGAAAAAAAACAAATGCTGATCCTCTCCCCTTTTCAAGGACCTTATAAAGTGCATAACCTGACAGAAAGTTTAGGGAATGCTGCCATTTTGGTTGTTCAAGAAGGGCCCTTTTCTTATCCCAAAAAAGCGGCAGCCAGTGTCCTAGGAACA
>JAKQGT010000275.1 GCA_029556005.1 Chlamydiota bacterium
TGTTGCTTAAGTTCTTCCTAGATAGTGTCGTCATGAGTTGCTCATTCCCAAAGCATCTCCTATGGAAAATTTCATCGTTGACCTGCTTCAAAAGCCCCATTTGGGCTTTCTCCATCGGTCGCCTTGAACTTTCCTCATAGGAGCCACTTCTTGAATGCCCATCTCATGACGACACTATCTAGGGAAAATTTCCACGTTGCCTTGCTTCGACAACCCTTAGCAGGGTTGCCTGCATCAGGGCCTTGAACTTTCCTCCTAGGACTCACTTCTTCAAAGTATTAATCGTGAGGAGTGTTATATTTTTTTTTGAGGGCTTGGAGATGGGATTCGATCTTTTTCCGGCGATTGGGGTGAATCCGGTCGATGAAAAGGACCCCATTGAGGTGGTCATTCTCATGCATGATGTTCCGAGCTCGCCACCCGGTCGACTCTTCTGTAAAAATATTTCCATCTAAATCCATCGCCTCTACATGGATGGAAGCTGGGCGACCCACTTTTTCATAGATCCCCGGGATGGAAAGACACCCCTCTCCATGGGTAATGATCTCGTTGGAAGGCTTGGACAGTTTAGGATTGATATAGATTTTAGGGGGGCAAAAAATCGGCCAGCCTTCCCAATCCATCCCATTATCGTATCTTGTGACAAACATGCGGACATAGTAGCCGATTTGGGGGGCAGCAAGGCCTGCTCCATCCTGATCTAAAACCGATTCAATAAGGTCTTGAGCTAGTTGACGGATAGCATCGGTAATTGATTCAACCTCAACACATTTTTTTCTGAGACCCGGGTGGCCATAGTAGATCAGTCCTTTAATCATTAGCCGCCACTGACCTCCTCAATATTGACGGAAGGAATGCCTGTTTTGGTTCGACCCATTGCTGAAGACCAAAGAGAAAGAATCAAACACACAACCAGGAAAATTCCTGCAAGGTAAGCAGTGAATTTTTTCAAAACAGCAGCTGTCGAGGTCCCAAATAGAGAGTCTCCAGCATCTCCTCCAAAAGAGGCTCCTAATCCCAAGCTTTTGCTTTCTTGAATCAAGATCACAAAACAAAGGAGAGCGCAAAGCCCTAAAAACAAAAAGAGAAATATATAAAAGAATGCGGTCATTTTAGATGTTCCTGTGCATTTTTAATAATTTGGGTAAAGGAGGCTACGTCTAAGGAAGCTCCTCCAACTAAAGCCCCATCAATATCTGGCTGCTTCATCAAAGCTGCTGTATTATCAGGCTTCACTGATCCTCCATAAAGAATGGGAATTTTTTGGGCTACTTCCCCCTTCCAATGATGGGAGAGATAGGTGCGACATAGGTGGTGGGTTTCTTGAGCCATCTCAGGGGTGGCGGTCTTTCCGGTGCCGATGGCCCAAACAGGCTCATAGGCAATTAGGATTTTCAATAGCTCCTTCTCAGAAAAACCCCGCAGCGCTTCTCCTAATTGACGTGTGAGCACTTTTTCTGTCATTTCTTTATCGCGCTCTTCTTGCGTTTCTCCAATGCAGAGAACG
>JAKQGT010000277.1 GCA_029556005.1 Chlamydiota bacterium
GAAAAAAAGTATCGCCCTCATCTTCACCCTCTGTGGAGGAATTATGGGAACACTCAGCACTCTGATTGGAACTTTAGCGGCCATGCTCACCCTGCATCATATCGATGTGGTTGTGAGTTTCTTAAGTTTTTTACAAGGGCATGAAGCCTTTAACACGGTTTTTTATGGAAAATCTTTACCGAGTGAGCTCAGTAAAGACGCGCTCATCTTTATTGTCATAGCCACTCCGATCATCTCTCTTCTTGCTGGCCTTGTTCCCGCGATCAAAGCGTGTAAATTATCACCCACAGAGATCTTGAGGTCTGAGTGATGAAACATCCCATCCTTATTGCAAAAAACCTGGCAAAAACGTTTACCTACCCCACGCGGTGTGAACTCCTCAAAGGGGTCTCTTTAACAGTCCACGAAGGGGAAACCGTGGCAATCATGGGACCGTCTGGAGTGGGGAAAAGTACTCTTTTACATATTTTAGGAACTTTAGACACTCCCAGTAGTGGCTCATTAGAGATTGCAGGACAAAATGCCTTAGGAGATACACACGCCTCTTTAAGAAACAAACATATCGGCTTTATCTTTCAAAACTATAATCTCCTCGATGAATATTCTGTTTTAGATAACGTCCTCATGCCTGCAAAAATCGGACGCCAAGGAGATCACGTTCCGATCGCAAAAAAGCTCCTCGATACTGTGGGGATGGGCAATCACGCTTCCCACCTTGCCAAACTCCTCTCTGGAGGAGAAAAACAACGGGTTGCTATTGCACGCGCCTTATGTAATAATCCCGACTTAATCTTAGCAGATGAACCTTCAGGTAACTTAGATGATACCAACTCAGCACGTATCCATAAGCTTTTAATTGCATCTGCAAAAGAGTTAAACAAAGCCCTGATTGTAGTCACCCATGACTTTGAGCTTGCCAAGCAGTGCGATCAAGTTTATACCCTACATGATGGATACCTAACCCCAAGCGATCCGTTATGAAGATACTCATCATTGGAGTGGGCTATGTAGGCCTCGTGACAGGAACCTGTTTCGCCGAAATGGGACATGACGTGGTTTGCTTAGATCTCGACAAAAGCAAAATCGAAAAACTCAAAAAGGGAATCATCCCTTTTTATGAACCCGGCCTTCAAGAGCTCGTCCAAAGAAACCAAAAAGCCAAACGCTTACAGTTTACCACCGATTATGAAGCCCTTGAATCGGCTGCTGTTTGCTTCATTGCTGTCGGGACCCCTTCAACAAAAACGGGAGCAGCTGATCTATCGCAAATAGAAGCGGCCACCCAAGAAATCGCCACCTATCTTAAGGACTACACGGTGATTGTCAATAAATCGACAGCCCCTGTTGGAACCGCGCGCAAAATCAAACAACAGATCCGCGATGTGTTAGCTGAGCGCGGAGCTGATATCCCTTATGATGTGGTCTCTTGCCCAGAATTTCTCAAAGAGGGCTCAGCCATCGATGACTGCATGAAACCTGATCGCATTATTATCGGAAGTGATAGCGAAAAAGCAACCCGCATTCTGCAGCGCCTCTACTCCTCATTCACTCTCAATCATGACCGCATGATCGTCATGGATCTCGAATCGGCAGAACTCACAAAGTATGCCTCTAATGCCATGCTTGCGACCCGCATCTCTTTTATGAATGAGTTAGCAGGGATTTGCGAAAAAGTAGGAGCGAATATCAACCAGGTGCGCATCGGGATGAGCGCTGACCACCGCATTGGCTATCATTTTCTCTATGCCGGCGCCGGGTATGGAGGCTCCTGTTTCCCCAAGGATATCCGCGCACTCAAGGCAATGGCCGAAGGATTAAATCTAGAAACCCCTATTTTAGAAGCTGTCGAAACAATCAATGAAAAACAGAAAAAACATCTCTCCAAGAAACTCTCCGATTACTTTGCGAGAAAAGGAGGCTTAACGGGAAAAACGATCGCTATTTGGGGTCTCGCCTTTAAGCCCAATACCGACGATATGCGCGAAGCTCCCTCCCTCACTCTGATTCATTCCCTCCTCCGTAAAGGAGCTACCTTACGCCTCTATGATCCCATTGCCATGGACAATGCCAAAAAAATGCTTAAGGGAAAAGAGGGAATCCGTTTTTGTCTTAGTGAATATCAAGCAGCCCAAAATGCCGATGCCGTTATCCTTGTCACCGAGTGGAAGCAATTTCGATTTGTCAATTTAAATACCGTTTTGACTAAAATGCGAGGAAATGCGTTTTTTGATGGACGCAACCAATATAAACCTCAAGAAATGGCAGCGAAGGGTTTTCACTATTTTGGAGTAGGCGTTCCCCCTCTAGCAACGGATCTTCTCCACAAACTTCGCTCCCTTGGAAAAAAGAAGGCTATGCGTTATGCAGACCCAAGATTTGATCACAGTGAAGCGCTCCTTGATTAATGGGCATCTCAAAAAACTGATCCCAGCTATTGATGGTCCCCATGCCCTCCTTTTCGAAGCGGCCCGCTATTCTCTTTTCCTTCCAGGAAAAAGACTGCGCCCCCTTCTCACTTTAAGCACTCTTGAAGATTATGATATCCCCCTGCAAGAAGGGCTCGATGCCGCATGCGCTTTAGAAATGGTGCATACCTATTCGCTAATCCATGATGATCTCCCCTGCATGGACAATGATGATTTTCGTAGGGGGAAGCCGACCCTCCATAAAGTCTATGGAGAAGGGCAAGCCGTTTTAGCTGGAGATTTTTTACTCACCCACGCTTTTGAAACGATTAGTAACCACCCCAAACTGGTAGCCATCTTAGCTTCCCGTGCGGGAGGAAATGGTTTGATCGGAGGGCAAGTGGTTGACCTCCTCTCTGAAGGAAAATCTATCGATTGGGAAACACTCCAGTTTATGTATTTAGGAAAAACAGCCGCTCTATTCTCAGCAGCACTAGAATTTGGGGCTGTCATTGCAGAGTGTTCTGATTTAGAGAGAGGGGCTCTAAAAAAAGCGGGAGAACTGTTTGGAATCGCTTTTCAAATAATCGATGACTTAGAAGATGGAAAAGAGGGGTCTGATCATACAAACAAAAAAGCGACCTCTCTCACCCTTTTCGGTCCTGAAAAGGCACGTGAGATGGCCGCCTCTTTTCTAGATCAAGCGCTGCGTTCATTGCCGAAAGCGATGCCTTCCCTAGAAACCCTTTTCCTATCCTACTCAAGCACGAACTGAAACAGCGCGACGACGTCCCATCCCCGCCAAACTTTCTAGACTATGCTCCATAAACCACAAACGATTCTTGTCATCTGTAGCGCTATATTCAGAGCGCTGTCTATATTCTGCTAATTTCCCCTTAAACAAAAAAAGCTCATCTGTTTCAAGCATAACACGCTCCCCCATTGAGCGCACCTTTCCCAGCAAACTGCGGGCCAGTTCCTTAACCGTTTCGCGACTCGCAAAAAGCTCACCATGCTCAGGTTGTTGCACTCCTGAAGAATAGGCTTGAAGCTCACGAAAGCGAGCCCCTTTTTCAGGCGCTAAATAGACGCGACGATCGATCACAGGCTCTTGAGTAACTAGCAAGCAGATCTGTTGCATGACAGTCCGGTCGTTTGGGCATCTATTATCCCTTTGTGACCATTCCGTAATAGCCGCTGCATCAAATTTACATCCACACGGAACCACGAAGGCCGGGTTATTTGTAACGTCTTGTAAAATTGGACACTCAACTATCAATGACATAATAAAACTCCCATTTAATGAACGATAAGTATTGTAACATCTAATTTATTATAAAAACAATTAAATGTTAAATGTTTGGTTCATTTTCATCGCCTCATATATAATTTTTTCAATTTGCATCACACATGCTTTATTTAATTCTTTAAGTTGATTAATCATTTCTTGAGACTCATAATGCCCCTCAATGTTAAGGACCCGCAAGGAACGGAAAAAAGCGATTTCTGGAGGAATGCTCTTACAAATATTTTGACGGAGGGTGATTTGGTAGGCCTGGGGATCATAATGCTCCTTAAGCCA
>JAKQGT010000283.1 GCA_029556005.1 Chlamydiota bacterium
AAATTCATCGAGCACCTCATACGTTGATGCAAAAAACTTAACACATAAGATGAAAAATGGCAACTTCAGCGTGTTTAACATAGTTGTAAATATTTGATTTCTTGGATTGATGAAAATGAGGTTACAGAAAACAAAATATAGATTTTCTGTATTTTTATAATAAGGTTAATTTTCAGAAATTTAGGTTGATTATTTTCGAATACAACTCCGAAAAAAACTAGATAATTTCGAAGTTGACTTCGAAATTATCTTGACTTTCATCGACATTTTTTTAAAAATGAGGGCATGAAAAGGCTTTATTATGAATACGTTTTTTGGCACATGAAGCAACATGACCAAATGCTTTTTTTGATGGGTCCCAGACAAGTAGGTAAAACAACGCTAGCAAAAGATCTTCTTGAAGAATGGAAGCTTGGTATCTATTTAAGCTGGGATAATTTAAACCATAGAAAATTGATTTTGGAAGGGGCTGATGCAGTTGTTCGAGAAGCTGGATTAGATGAATTCCAAGAGAGTCCTCCATTAATTATTTTTGACGAGATCCAAAAATATAAGCGTTGGAAAACATATCTAAAAGGTTTTTATGATACCTACCATGGAGAGGTCAAGATTATCGTTACCGGTAGCTCTAAACTAGATGTTTTTGTCAAAGGGGGAGATAGTCTAATGGGAAGGTATTTTATTTTACGAATCCATCCTTTAACAATTGCAGAAGTGGTCGGTAATTATGAGGAACAAGCAACAAAAAAATATGTAAGTCAACCCAAACAGATTTCACAGAAAAAATTTCAGAATATGCAAAGATTTGGTGGGTTTCCTGACCCTTTTCTCAAAGCTGATAAAGCTTTTTATCAACGTTGGAAAACGATGCGCAGCAAACAAATTTTTAAAGAAGACATTCGAGATCTTACCCGAGTACAAGAAATTTCCGGGATTGAAACGCTTGCTTCTTTGATGGTTGAGCAAATAGGGCAACTTGTTAGTTATACATCTTTTTCTAAAAAAATTGGGATGATTTCGGATAAAACAGTCAAACAGTGGATTCAGGTTCTTAAATCCCTTTATTTTTTCTTCGAAATCCGCCCTTATTCTCGGAATGTATCTAAATCATTGATTAAACAGCCCAAATACTATTTATGGGATTGGTCTTTAGCTCCTAATGAGGGAGCTTTAGCAGAAAATTTTGTGGCTTCACATTTGCTGAAATCCGTCCATTTTTGGAATGATATTGGTCTTGGAGACTATGATTTGTATTTTCTGAGAGACCTTCAAGGAAGGGAAGTAAACTTTCTCATTACAAAAGAGAAAAGACCTTGGATATTGGTTGAAGTCAAACATGGAGAGGGAAAGTTTATCTCAAAGCATCTAAGCTATTTCCATGATTTATTAGGCACAGACTTTGCTTTTGAGGTTTCGCTCGAAAAAGAAGGGATTCAAAAAAATTGTTTTTTAGCAAGAAAGCCAGCCATTGTTCCAGCTACGAGCTTTTTATCGCAGTTGTTTTGAATTCTTAACTCACCTTACACACACACAATGGAAGATAATTATATTTTTTTGATCCCCAGAGACTTAAAAAATGCTCACCCTATTCACGAATAGGGCTGCGCTTTTTATAAATCAATGGAAATCAAAACAACAAAATTCTCTTCTCATTCTTTGTGTGTAAGGTGAGTTTCTTAAGAGCGGCGCTTCCATCCTTCCGCTGTTAAAATGCGGCCGCTGGGGATGGAAAGGGTGATCCGTTTAACCGGTTGGCTGTAAACCACTTTTTTAGGAGGGGTTTCAATGACTTGCTGGGGCTGGGGAGCCGCTACTTTTTTCTTAGCAGGAGTTTTCTTGATAGGAGCTATTTTCTTCTTTGGGGCGGGCTTTTTCTTGGCAATCGCCTTCTTTTTAGGGGTCACTTTTTTCTTTGAAGAGGTAGCAACCTTTTTTTTGACAGGTGTTTTTTTACGCGCGACTTTTTTCCGAGCAGGAGTGCTCCCCTTAGTAGAGGGAGTTTTTCCCTTTGGAGCGGCTTTTTTGCGTTTAAAAAACTTTTTTAAAACCATAACATTCTTAGTTTTGGATTAATTTCAGATATAATATTTATGATTAGGATTAATTTCAAGTAATGATGAATTTAAAATTAAAAGTTTAAGCTTGCATCTCTTCCAAGAATCCCTTAGAATTTGAGGTAACAGGAGTTATTTTTTAGTGAAGTTCTTAAAAGCTGAAGCTTTTGAAAAACATCTAGTGGAATCTCTTCCCGCTCATCTCTCACCCCTATATTTACTATTGATGAGTGATGCTTTTGAACGGGATTTTTTAGCAAGACGGATTGTAAGAGCAACCGGATTACCCTATCAGCGTGTCACTGAAGAGGAGTTATTAGAGGAAATCTCCTCCCCCTCTTTTTTCTCTGAAAAGGAGGTCCTCCTTTGTGATGAGATAGAAAAGTTCAAAGAGAAAACGTTACCCCTTTCGGAGCATCTGATTTTGATTTTGATGGGAAATGGCGAGCCTCCTTTCTTTGACTTTGTTAAAAAAGTGGCAGTGACTTTAGATCTGACAAAGGAAAAACCTTGGGAAAGTAAAAGTCGTTTACAGCGCTGGCTTTTAGAAGAAGCCCGCGCTAAAGGGAAAACGTTGAGCTCTGATGCTGCGACTTACCTTTTAGAAGGGGGAGCCGACTTTGCGTTTCTTTTGCAAGAACTAGAAAAAGCTGCTCTTTATGCGGGAGAGGATAAGCAAATTTCTCTCGAGTATGTGAAGGCTGTAGGGTCCCTTTCCCCTCTCCAAACCGGGTGGCAAATTTCGGAAGCTTTGGTCTGGGGCGGGACGTTAAGCCGTCGCTCGGTTAGTGCACTAGAGGATCTCTATGGCTTAGTAGGACAAATCCGTTATCAACTCAATCTGGGCTTGACCCTAGCCTCAGGAAAGGAAGCGCCCAAACTCTCCCCAAAACGGGCAGATAAACTAAAAGCCTTAGCTCAATCCCTTTCTCTCTCCTATTTTACCTCAGGTCTTAAAGAGCTCTTTACTCTCGAAATGCGGATGCGCTCAAACATCACGAACCCGATTCTTTTACTCGATACCTTCCATGCCAAACTTGCGGAGAAACGCCATGTTATATCTTCTTCCTAATCTCTTAGATGAAAGCTTAGACCATAAGCCTTTCCTTCCTCCCTCAGTTTCTGAGATT
>JAKQGT010000289.1 GCA_029556005.1 Chlamydiota bacterium
CATCGTCTCTTCATCATGCTCTACAACGATAATGGTATTCCCCCGGTCACGGAGAGACTCTAAAGTAGCGATGAGTTTGGTATTATCGCGGGGATGAAGGCCGATAGAGGGTTCATCTAAAATGTAGGTCGTTCCCACAAGTCCACATCCAATTTGGGAAGCGAGGCGAACGCGTTGCGCTTCTCCTCTCGAAAGGGTGGGGGCTGTCCGTTCGAGCGCAAGGTAATAGAGTCCCACACTCAGGAGGAAGGAGAGGCGCTTTTTGATTTCCAAAATTAAATCGTGGGCGATCCTTTCTTCAAAAGGGGTGAGGCGGAGTGTTTCCAAAAAACAGTGGACCTCTTCGATCGTCATTTGTGTGAGCTCATGAATCTTTTTCCCTCCCAGTTTAGTCGCTGCGGGGTAGGGTTTGATGCGCGCTCCCTTGCATTCGGGGCAAGTCGTTTCATGCATGAGCGTTCCCATTTTATTGCGATAGACGTCACTTTTGGCTTCTGAAAACCGCTTTTTTGCTTCGTAAAGGATCCCTCGCCACTGGATATACTCGGTCCAAACCGTTTTTTTCTCAGGATGGACAAAGCGCATCTTCGTCCACTTTTTTTGATTTCCATACAGGAAGATCTTTTGGGCACTGGAAGAGAGTTTTTCCCAAGGGGTATGAACGCTGAATTTATAGAGGGTCGCTAAGTTGTTATAGACATTGCCCCATTTCACGGTTTGGTAGGAGCTAGCAATTGCGCAACAATCTTCAGCAATACTCAAGTGGGGATCGATAATTTTTTCTAAGTCAAAATCTTGGATGATGCCAAGCCCTTCACAAGTCGGGCACATCCCTGAGGGGTGGTTAAAAGAAAAATCTTGGGGTTCGAGAGGGGAGTAAGAGATTTCCGATTTTTTTGCGAAGGCATGTTCTGAAAAAAGGGTTTCTTGTTTGTCAGAAAGGTTGAGGATGCTCATCACCCCTTGACCGAGTTCGAGGGCACGCTCAACGGCTTCTGCGACTCTTTTCCCTTCCCCTTTTTTTAAAAGGATACGATCGATCACTAAATCGATGTCATGAGCCGTTTTTTTATCCACCTCTAGGGGCTGTTCTAAATCGACAATTTCTCCATCGAGGCGAATCCGCATAAATCCTTTACGCATCAGTTCTTCGAAAAGATCTTTAAATTCCCCCTTTTTTCCTTTGATATGGGGGGACAGAATGATGAGCTGGGATTTTTCGGGGAAGTTTTCAATCGTCGCAATGATGCGCTCAGCACTTTGGGGCTCTACTTTTTCTCCACTTACAGGGCAGTGAGGGGTTCCCACACGCGCAAAAAGGACACGTAAGTAGTCGTAGATCCCTGTAATGGTGCCCACCGTCGAACGGGGATTACGCCCCGCTGTTTTTTGTTCAATCGCGATGGTCGGAGAGATCCCTTCGATCAGATCTGCTTCGGGCTTGGGCAAATTACCCATATAGCGACGGGCGTAGTTGGAGAGGGATTCAATGTAGCGCCGTTGCCCTTCAACATAAATCGTATCAAAGGCAAGAGAGGACTTTCCCGATCCAGAGACTCCGGTGAAAACAATAAAAGTTCCCGGATCAAGCTTTAGGTTTATCCCTTTTAAATTATGAACGCGTACGTTCTTAAGAGAGATCGATTGCTTTTCCATAGGAAAGAGTATAAATTAAAAGGGAATTCGGTATAAGGATTAATATGCGTACGAGAACAAAAATTATCTGTACTTTAGGTCCTGCGACGAAGAGTTATGAAAAAATTTTACAACTCATCGATGCGGGAATGAATGTGGCGCGTATTAATATGAGTCATGGAACCCATGAAGAGTATTTAGAGACGATAGAACTTTTAAAAAAGGCGCGCGCGGAAAAGAAGGTCCCTTTAGCTATTATGCTCGATACCAAAGGTCCTGAAGTACGTGTGGGGCATTTAGATGAGGGGTTTATTGCTCTTGAGAAGGGGCAACATCTTAAAATTACAAAAAATCCTCAGAAAGGGGAAATTACCATTACCCCTTTTTCTGTTATCAAAGACATTAATCACGGAGCGCAAGTTCTCTTTGATGATGGGTATATTACCTCAAAAGTGGTGGAGAAACATCCCGATTTTCTGGTGGTAGAGATCGAAAACCCCGGAGTCCTTAAGTGTCATAAAGGGGTTAATATTCCCCATGCAGACCTCGATCTTCCTGCAGTGACTGAGCAAGATGAAAGGGATATTGCTTTTGGGTGCAAACACGGGATGGATTTACTGGCCGCTTCCTTTATCCGGAGTGCGGAACATGTTTTAACGATCAAAGGGCTTTTGGCAGAACATGGGGGGAGCCATGTTTTGGTCATTTCGAAAATTGAAAATGCTTTAGGGGTCAAAAACTTTGATAGTATTTTGCAAGTCTCAGATGGAATCATGGTCGCGAGAGGGGATTTAGGGGTAGAGCTTCCAGTGACACACATCCCGAAGCTTCAAAAGGTGATGATTCGCAAATGTTATCAATCTTTTAAGCCCGTGGTGACAGCAACGCAAATGCTTGAGTCCATGATTAACAGCCCCCGTCCCACCCGAGCTGAAGTCTCAGATGTTGCGAATGCGATCTATGATAGTACATCAGCTGTCATGCTCTCAGGAGAAACGGCAGTGGGTAAGTATCCTATAGAAACCGTTAGACTCATGAAGAGTACTATTCTTGAAGCTGAAAAGGATTTTCATTATGAAGACTTTTTCTATAATGACGCTGCACGCCAAGTATTTAATGACATCTCCTCCTCTGTAGCATTAGCGGCGGTAAAAACTGCCTATAGTGCCCATGGAAAGGCTCTTGTTGCCCTTACAACGAGTGGATTTACAGCGCGCATCATGGCTCGATTCCGCCCCAGAATGCCCATTATTGCAGTGACTCCCAATGAAAACACTTACCACCAACTCGCTTTTATTTGGGGAACGGTTCCTGTTCATGCCAAAGTCGGGAATGTCAAAGAGGGAGTGCAACGCGCCAGTTGTTATATGCTCACCAACAAGTTAGTCCGATATGGAGATTTGATGGTGATCACGTCGGGAACTCCTTTTGGGATTACCGGGACGACAAATGTGATGCTTGTTGATAATATTGGAGACGTTCTCGTCAGGGGGCTTCCAGGAAAAGGGAAAAAGGTTCATGGAAATGTGACCCTCCTTCTGACTGTTGATCCCCATACAAAACATGAGACACAAGGGAAGCTTGTTGCCTTATCCCACTGTGATGAAGCATTTGAATCCCATTTGAGAGGTTCTTTGGGGATCATTCTCCAAAACCACCCAGATGACACCCATTCTGAAGAGCAAGCAAAAGAGATCGCTCAGCACTTACACATTCCCCTCCTTGTGCGTGCGGATGGGGCGTGCACCATTTTGAAAGAGGGGCAGATGGTCACACTTGATCCCATCAAAGGGCTGGTTTTTGAAGGGATTGTGGAATCTGAGGATGAAATGCTTCATCAAGTTTGTAAAATGAACCTATCCCACTAATCCATTTCCAGTATTTTTTGCCTTTTCTGCTGATTTTTCCCTTCATTTTGAGGCCTTGTCTCTTGGACAATGTCCTCAAAATGAAGGAAAAAAATCTTCAAGAAAAATCTAAAAAATCCCCTTAAATGGATTAGTGAGATAGGTTCATAAATCATAATAATTAAAATAATTTTTATTTTTGTTTTTAATTACATAATAAATATAATGTCGCCATTAGTTAATTAAATGGTGTGTTATGGCGTCAATTAAAGACTTTTCTTACCGCAAAGCAGATTTCTTTGGCCCTCAGGCTGATCAGCTTACAGATTTACTAGGGTCAGTACCCATTGAGCATTTCATTGCGGGGTGTGACGCCCCAAAAGTTCGAGCCATTAATGCTTTAGCCGAGGCGCGTGTCCTGTGTCAGGAGTGGCCTGAGTGGCAGCGAGAAGATGGTTCTCTTATCTATGATAAACTCCCCGAAAGTGTAAGAAAAATTTTTAAACCCTCTTATCTCGATGCCAAAGGGTATATAGATATTCAAGGGTTACAAATCTTCGAAAAATACACACTCGTTGGGTGCGCTCGACACCAAAAAATAGCAAGTCATCTCGAATCGCCCTGGGATCGTCAAGATGTAGAGGAAATGGTGGCCTGTCCTTCCCTTGCGATACGTTTGCAACAAGGGCCTGGTTTTGATCCTAGGGAGCATCAAGAAATCCTTCTAGAGGAGACTCCAACGCTTACCCTAAAACGGGAAGGGATCCTAGTTCCTTTATATCGCAGTTTAAGTGACCTTATTGAGGGGAGATCTAAAGATGCTCAGGCAAATGGGGAAATAGCCCGTTTCCAAAAGATTTGGGATTATGCGATTGCCCAACCCCAACTCGACGTTCCCAAACAAGAGGAAGGCTCTCCTTCATATCTCATGCCTACTGTTATCGGGTTGTCTTTATTAGGCCTGATCACTCTAGCCGGACGAAACATACACTTACGGTTCTCTACCATCGTCTCGAAATGTTTGCCCACTTTCAAATAAAAAGGCTTTTGCAACGCGAATAACTTTTGGGCTAAGACTGATCCAGCTATGGCCAGCCCCTACGACACAATGTTCATGAGGGGTATTTAAGAACGTTTCTTTGACGGCGACTTTTCCATCATTGCTCTCTTTAATAAAAGGGTTAAACCCTAGATTTCCTGCAATCACGAGAACCTTTTTGGTAGGGGGAAATGGTCCCAAGTGTTGGAAGTTGGTAAAATCCATGAGCTCAGCACCTGCATAGTCTCCTAGTGCCTGATCGTAAAAGTCCTTGCAGTAATTTTTGCGTGAAAGACCCGCGATTGAACTCCCGAAAAGCGCACTGTATTGCATTAATACAGCGTGCTTTTCGGAAGCTCAAGCCCGGGAACTTTGACGCTAAAAATTCCATGAAGGACTTTTGCAATCAGGCACTAGAATCCAACGAAAAAAAGGATAATTTTTCAGTTTTCTTGCAAAAATAGCCCCTTGATTCGGCGGAGCAATTAAGACTGCTTTTCCCCTTTTGGCTTCTTCAGGACAGTCAGGATGATTGAGAGCTGCGCGCACAATGATCCCTCCGAGAGAATGAGTAATGAAATGGATCGGGAGTCCAGGGCGTCTTTCTGCAATAGCTTGGAGCATTTCGATGAGATCTTCGGCATGCTCTTCGATCCTCTTTTCTCGACTCGGATATCCCCAATTCACCACTTCCCATCCGCAGGTTTCAAACGCCTTTTCAATCCGAGACATGTTTCGATGAGTACGCAAGAAGCCGTGAACACAGACAAGTATACTCAAACCATTTCAAAAGTTGGTTTTGGGCTAGCGCGAAAGCTTTCGGAATTCGTCGATCTTAAATGACCTCATATTTCTAATATTAGGTCATTTAAGATCGGCAAATTACGGTGCTTTGGCGCAGCCGAAAATCCAACTTTTGAAGTTGTTTGAGTATAATTCTTGTCCGTTCACACTACTTGTTCCTAAAATCAAAAAAATGCAAATAAGTTTTATCAATTTCTGCATATCTGTTAGTGTAGCAAAAAAGGTTTTTTATGAGATTTGTTTCAAATTTAAAAGATTTAAGAATCGGTGATGTTCCTTTAGTGGGAGGAAAAAATGCTTCTTTGGGCGAAATGATCAGCGCTTTAGAAAAGAAGGGTATTCAGGTTCCCCCAGGGTTTGCGATCACAGCTGAAGGCTACCACTTTTTCATTCAAGAAAATGGGTTTCAAGAGAAGATTGAAGCGCTCCTTAATGAGTTGAAAAGGGATCCTCAAGCGATTCGTAAAGTGGGAAAAACTCTACGCAAACTCATCATGAAGGGAGTGATTCCTCCTGATCTCGAAAAAGAAATTGCAGAGGCCTATAGCGCTTTAGGGGAAGATGTTGATGTTGCTGTGAGAAGTAGTGCAACTGCAGAAGATCTTCCCGACGCAAGTTTTGCTGGGCAGCAAGAGACCTATCTCAATGTCTACGGAGAAAGAGATCTCCTTGTCGCCTGTGTCAAATGTTTTGCCTCTCTTTTTACCGATCGGGCGATTAGCTATCGAGAAGAGAAGGGGTTTAAACACGAAGAAGTAGCTCTTTCGATCGGCGTCCAAAAAATGGTCCGGTCTGACTTGGCTTCCTCCGGGGTGTTATTTACGATTGATACCGAAACCGGTTTTGATCAAGTGATTGTGATCAATGCTACCTGGGGACTTGGAGAAAATATCGTTCAAGGGTTAGTCACCCCAGACGAACACCTCGTGTATAAGCCTCTCCTTCAGAAAGAGGGAGTTGTTCCCATCGTTGGCAAGAGTTTAGGGACCAAAGAACTTAAGATGGTTTATGGAAAAAGTGGCCTTTTCCCGACAAAAAATACAGAAACCACTCAAGAAGAAAGAGAGACCTTTTGTCTTTCTGAGGAAGAAGTCCTCACTTTGGCTAGGTGGGGAGTGATCATTGAAAATCACTACCAAAAACCGATGGATATCGAATGGGCCAAGGATGGAAAAACAGGAGAACTTTTTATTGTTCAAGCGCGCCCAGAAACTGTCCAGTCGCAAAGAAAAAATGGGGATTTTCATACCTATACCCTGAAAGGAAAGGGAGAGGAACTGACCTACGGACTGGCTATTGGAGAAGCGATTGTTTCTGGCAAGGTTCAAGTGATCAAAGAGGTGGATCAAATAGAAACCTTTGTAGAGGGTTCCATTTTAGTCACCCCCATGACCGATCCCGATTGGGTTCCGATCATGAAGAGGGCCAAGGGAATCATCACTGATCAAGGGGGACGCACCTCACATGCTGCGATCGTCAGCCGGGAGTTAGGGGTGCCTGCAATAGTAGGAACAGGAAATGCTACAGAAGTTTTGGCTTCTGCCGATCTAATCACGATGTCCTGTGCTGAGGGAGATCGCGGGATCATTTATAAGGGAGCGATCCCCTTTGAAGAGAAAGAGGTCCATGTGCAGGACCTCCCCAAAATAAAGACCCAGGTGATGTTAAATATCGCCAGTCCCCATGCTGCTTTCCGGTGGTGGCGTCTTCCCTGCCAGGGGGTGGGGCTAGCACGGATGGAGTTTATCATCAGTGATATCATTAAAATCCATCCGATGGCCCTTGTCCATTTTGATCGAGTGGAAGATAAAAAAGCGCAGATGCAGATTTCACATCTCACGTGGGGGTATGATGACAAGAAAGAGTATTTTGTCGAATTACTTTCTCTGGGAATAGGAAAAATTGCCTGCGTGCAGTATCCCCATCCTGTGATTGTTCGGATGAGCGATTTTAAAACTAATGAATATGCGAATTTAATTGGGGGGCGCATCTTTGAGCCCAAAGAAGAAAATCCTATGCTAGGATTCCGTGGGGCCTCTCGGTACTATAATCCCAAATACCGGGAGGGATTTGACTTAGAATGTCAGGCCATTAAACGGGTACGGGAGACTATTGGTCTGAATAATGTCATTATTATGATCCCTTTTTGCAGAACCCTCGAGGAAGCAAAACAGGTCCTAAAGGTATTAGAAGAAAATGGTCTTAAGAGAGGAGAAATTGAAATCTATGTGATGGCTGAAGTTCCCTCCAATATCATTTTAGCCGCAGAGTTTGCAGCCCTTTTTGATGGGTTTTCTATTGGGTCGAATGATTTAACTCAGCTCATTTTGGGAGTCGATCGGGATTCCGCAGATCTTGCCCCTCTTTTTGATGAGCGCAATCCTGCGATCACCTCCCAAATTGAAAAACTGATTCAAATCGCTCATGAGAAAGGGTGCAAAGTGGGCATTTGCGGACAGGCCCCCAGCGATTATCCTGAATTTGCAGAGTTTCTCGTGAAATGTGGGATTGATTCCCTCTCACTAAACCCCGACAGCGTCATCCCCACCATTCAACTTCTTGGTAAACTGGAAAAGTGATGACTATTCAGCCCCTGTGTACTAGTGGTTTTATAGAATTTTCTAAAAAAGCAACCTTCTAAACATCTTAAAAACAGTTTGTTATGAAAATAATTACATATTAACCATTGAATGGTTGATTTTCAACCACTATTAAAATTGTTTGCGTGTAAATGTTAATTTTACCTTTAAAAAAACTCTTTAAATAGATTAAAATGCTTCGCCTAATTGGAGGGTTTTTATGTTACAATCAACAGCTCTAGATGGAGCGATAGCTCTTGCAGCATACTTTTTAAATGAAAGGTTTCAGCTGGTTCCCCAAAAAGCGTTTGCAGGTCAATTAATTGTTTCTGTGTCTTGTTCTTTATTCCGGGGAGTGGCTGAAAACTACTTTCCCTCACAAAACAATCCTATCCGTAGGGAATTCTATTATTTAGGAAGTGGTTTTCTATTGGGATTAGGGGGATATTTAGGGGGGATGCCAGGAAAAGTTAACTTTCTTTCTGTGGTTACTTTGCTAGGATTACAAGGGGGAACGAGTTATTTTTTCGCAGGGAGATCTCTTGATAAACCCTCCAGCCAACTTTTAGGTAATAAAAACTGGATCGATTTAACATCTTCGGAATTACAATCTGTCATAGACGATCTTCAAAAACAGTATGAAGTTTACGAAAATCAAGACAATCCTCCTAGCGGGTATGTGATTAACTTCTTCAAAAAGGGGAATATTTTTTCTCTGACTCCTATGGGGAAGAGAAATAGAGGGGAGAGGTTATCGGGGACTCCTCAAGGACACCCAGTAAGGTGTGCTCTCTGTCAACTAGATTCTGTAAGGATCAGCTCCCAACACTGCCTGGTTAAGTCTCTTTCCAATCGCCCCCTTCTCATCGACTATCCTCCAACCGTAAGTTGGTTTCAAATGTCTCCTGAAAACCAAGAGGCCTTATTAAGAGATGCCCAAAAAGTCTATGCAGAATTGAAAAGTATATTGAATGATGAAGCGATCTATTTAGAACTTCATTGTGGGAGTTCTGGAGGACAAACCCAGTGGCATACCCATTTACGTTTTGAAAGGGAGAGAGGTTCCTGGAGAAATGTTAATTGGATAGACCCATTGAAGCACACGCATTAGATCTTTCGGCTCTATTTTTGATAGATGGTATCAGCTAAGATAGAAAGGCCTGTGAGGGCAGCGGTTTCAGCGCGGAGGGTGTAGGGGGCAAGACGGACTCCCGTACCTTTTTCTCTAAGCTCGAGGATTTCTTTTTCGGTAAACCCTTTTTCTGGACCAATCGCAAGGGCTCCAGGAAGCTTGCCCTTTTGGGATAAAGGAGGGGCGTTTTCTGAGAGATCTCCAAAGAAGAGGGGGATATCGAGAGAGGGGAATCCCATTTCAAGGGTGGGAAGGTCTAAGCGTCCACACTGTTTCATAGAGGCGATCAGGATATGATTGAGGCGCTGCATTTGAGTTGGGGAGAGTTCTTTTTTTTCGCTATGGGCACTGGGATAGAGGTAAAAGGTGGAGACGCCAAGCTCAGTTCCTTTTTGAATGATAAAGTCGAGAAGGGGAAGTTTAGGGAGGGCTTGAATGAGGATCATGGGGGGGAGAAGAGGCTCTTTGTGCTCTGTTTGGAGGATATCGATTTGCGCTTCCCACTTGCTGATGCTAAAGATTTTTCCTAGAGCAAGCTCCTTTTTTCCATTAACGAGTTCAAGGGTGTCTCCTGCTTTTTTTCGCATGACACGGTGAAGATGGTGCAACTCTTCTCCTTGAAGAGAGACACGGTCTTTTAAGGGAGCATCAATATAAAAACGATCATGGGGCATTTTTGGACCATAGGGTGTTGGGGCGTGTGAGGGCCTTTTTTAAGATAAGTGGGAGTGTATCGTTGGGTGTGAGGTGTTCACGGGCCGCTTTTTTAAGGGCGGGGAGGTCGAGCACTTCGAAAGCGCTTTGCTTGAGAAAGTATTTTTTGAGCTGAGGGGTATCAGAAAAGTTGAAGACCATTTTGAAGCGGTAGTCGGTGATAAAAAGGTCGCTTTCTTTTTCATAGGTATGTGTTTCGATATCCTCAAAAGGAAGGGTGACTCCTGGGGGGGCATATACGGTGATAAAAGCTTTAGGGTAGATTTCGCGGAATGTGGGGAGCAAAAAGAGGTGTTCTTTTTTTAGGATTAATAAGAGGGAGTCCCAACGGTAACGGTAGTAGACATTGAGAGGCGTTTCTTGTTTCCATCGGTTGTGCTGCCAGAGCCATTGGCCGGGAGTTTCGCGGACCTTTTCTTCTAAAATAAGGAGGGCTGCTTTCATCATCCGCTGAATTTCTTCTTCAAGAGGAGCCTCTACATGAGGCCAAATGGGATCAGAATAACGGATGAAATATTTCCCTTTTTCTCTTTTAATCGTAGCCACTATCAGGGGGCATTTTGTTTTGTAGGAAAGAATCGCGGGGGCAGGGGTGGTCCAGGCTCGTCTTCCAAAAAACTCGAAGGCATAAGCACTTTCCGGCATCCCTTGGTCTCCTAAGATTCCAAAGAACTTTCCCTGTTTAAGGGCCCGTAATCCCTCCTTGAGAGCTTTTTTAGGGGGGACAATCGTTCCTCCAAATTTTTCACGGATGGAAACGACCCAATCATAGAGGCGTTTATCTTTTATCGGTCGCCCAATAGCCACGCCGGGCATGCGACGGGTTCCTTCTAAGAAGAGGAGTTCCCAATTGGCTTGGTGGCCGCAAAAAAAGAGGATGCCTATCCCTTGATCGATGAGAGCTTTTGCTTGCTCAGGGTTTTCGCAGCAAAGGACTTTCTCAGGGTTTTTTAGGTGGGCGAATTTTGCGTATTCCAGGCAGGTGATCGCTAGGTTATGAAAGGAGGCTTTAGCGGTTTTTTTGATGTCGGGCATCTGCGCTAAGGAGAGGTTGGAGAGGGCGCGTTTTCGGTACTTTGTTAAGGTGTAATAGGCTAAAGTTCCCAGGCAGCGTCCGAAAAAATGGATGACACGAAAGGGGAGATAGGCAAAAGGGAACGTGAGAATGCGGATTAATACGTAAGTCATCCGCTCCGCTCTAGGCTGATGTTGATCAGTGTTGAGAGTTGATGAGAAAAATCTAAGTGTTTGACGCTTTTGCGAATGGCTTGAGAGCGCATCCAGGTTTTGGGTTTGGAAAGGGCTAAAGAAAGGGTTTGTGCAAAAGATTCTCTACTCTTTAAATCGGGAATGACGGCTCCCATTTCCTCTTTTAGAATTTCATGTCCTCCATTAGATGTTGAAGAGATCACATAAAGACCCATCGCAAGGGCTTCTACGGTAACGTTAGCAAAGGGATCATAGTAAGAGGGGATCACGAGGCTGTCGGCGATTTGATAGAATTGTCTGGTATCAGAGCGGGGACCAAAGAAACTTACCTGATCTCCCAATCCGAGGTTGGCTGCTTCGCGCATAAACTCTTGCATATTCCGCTCTTTCCCAATGACCGAAAGATGAAAGTCTTTGATCGGAAGGATACTTAATGCTTTTAACAAAGGAGAGAGTCCTTTACGCTGGTAACCATTCCCGATGAAAAGAAAATGGAAATGGGAAGGATCGAGCCCGAGGGAGTAGCAAATGTTTTGTTTTTTTTCTAACCAGGAATCAAAATCTTTTTCCATTTCCTTCCATTCTACGCCATTGTGGATGACTTCAATCTTATCGGGATGGACGCGGTAGTGCTCTAAGATCTCCTCTTTGACTTTATGGGAATTGGTGAAGAGAACCCTGAGATGGGGACTTTCAAAGGCCTCTTTCTCAATTTTGAGGATGGTTTTATTTAAGGGATTGAGAGCAGCTTTAAGGGGGGAGTAGTTTTCTCGTGATTTGATATAAGCTGCATGGACCCCATTTCCTGCACGGATGTGTGTTTGGTTACGGGTACGGTCCATTCCAAAAATGATAGACGCGGGGTGGCTCTCATTCCATTTTTTACAAAGATGATCAAATTCCTCCATTTTTCTAAAATTGAGCCATTTTTTTAGAGGGAGGGTGTGAAAGTGGATCAAAGGGTGGAATGCACTTTTCGTGAGGGTATCTGAGGTGATGATATTGACGTGGGCTCCCTTTCGAGTGAATCCTTCAGCAATTCGGTAGGCGTATTTTTCTAGTCCCCCGACGGACTTAAAGTGTCTTGTGAGAAGATTGACCTGAATAGAGGGTAGAGGGCATGAATTATGAGGGTGCATGGCTGGGGGGTTCATTAATCAGAACGGAGTTTCCTTGGAGTTTGGGGCAAATTTCAAATTTCTCGGTTTCGCTTTTGTAGAGTTGAAAGCGGTTCATATAGTTTCGAAAGCGGTTACGAAGAATTTCCTCTCTCACTTGAGGTTGAAGATCTCGCAGTTCTTCATCTGAAACATCAGAGGTTAATAAGCGTACATACCGATCTTCTAATTCTCGTGGATTGATAAATTGTGTACTCCACTGCAGGCAACCCTCCTCATCGGGAGTGACGATGACAATCAGTTCGAACATATCTTTTACTAAATCTAGGAAAAGGGCACTCACCCCTTTGACATAAAGAGATTCTGTCACCATTTTAATTCCATTCCGGTTTTCGATGAGATGGCTCGGAACAAGAGTGATTTTTGTCGGGCTCATGGTTGCTGTTTTCCCAGGAGGAAAGTAGAGAGAAACGGGAACAGGGCTATCCAGCTTAAGGAGCTCATAGCGGAGGAAATCAATCCGGAGGTATTTGGCATCGGGATCATTGATCTCTATCGGAGTGGAAGAGAGAAGAGGGAGAGAGATCTGTTTCCAAGGATTCGGGACAAAGAAACTGACGACATCGGAGTGTTTTTGCGTATTTGTTGCCCGTAAGTCATCAAGCTGGGCTTTGGTAATATCATTGAGATTAAAGGTTAGTTTTAGGCCCCGAGCTTTCCAGTTTTTTACCACATCTTCAGGTCCACTTACTGTAATATAGAGTTGGTAGGGCCAGATATCAATGAATTGATACCCTTTGGGAGCTTCTCCAATCGGTTGGGTAATGATAATAGGAATTTTTTCGGTCACAAGCTTGGTCAGTTTAATGATGAAATTTTGCTGAGAGACCCGGCTGATTCCTTGAGAAATATTGAGATCTAGGGTGTCAGAACGGATATTTTTACGATTGATCGAAGCTATCCACT
This sequence comes from Chlamydiota bacterium, assembly GCA_029556005.1. Classification (GTDB taxonomy): domain Bacteria; phylum Chlamydiota; class Chlamydiia; order Chlamydiales; family Simkaniaceae; genus JAAKFF01. The sequence goes on from JAKQGT010000289.1 coordinate 13,044, forward strand.
CTCCTTCCCTTCCTGAAGCATCAAATACGACATAAATATCATTGGAATTAAGATCATCTAAGATGTTTTTATTTCCCGTAATCGTGAGATTGACGCGTCTGCTTAAAATCCCGTTAGGTTGGATCCCTTCGATCGTTTTTCCAGGAGGGATATTTTCAATTTTTACAGGAACATTACTGATAGTTTTTGTTGTAGTCAGCGATTTATTCACCACAAGCCAGATAATGATTGCTAAAATGATCGATAGACACTTGCGGGGCCAGTTATTGATGAAGAGGGTTTTTAAGAGGGTTTTCATTTTCTTAACCACTCCCGCAATCTAAATCGACTTTGCAATGTTTTCTTGAGGGGGGGATTGAAAACACTACGGATGATCCCTTTAAAGCGATCGATTTTGATCCCCCGTGTCATGATGCCATCCCGTGCGATCGAGACCTTTCCCGTTTCTTCGGAGACAACGATGAGAAGGGCATCTGTTAATTGGCTCACCCCTAAGGCTGCACGGTGGCGGGTTCCCATGGATTTAGCCACCTGTGAAGTGTCTTCTGCGAGCGGGAGAATAACTGAAGCTGCCACAATCGTTAGATTGCGGATGATAACAGCTCCGTCGTGGAGGGGAGTGGTTGTCGCAAAGATTGACTCTAAAAGCTCAGAAGAGAAGTTTGCGTTAAGCATGTAAGCCTTGAGGGCAAATTCATCGAGAGAATCTTCATTTTCAAGAGCAATGAGAGCCCCAATTTTTTTATCAGCTAGGCGGTAAGTAGAGGTCGCCAATTGGTCCAGAAATTTGTCAAATTCAGTGATTTCTTTATAACGTTTTCCTTTAAGGCTCAGTTTGGATAAGGCAACACGTAATTCAGGTTGGAAAATAATCAGGACAGCAATGACAGCTACACTGGAAACTTCTAGCATCAATTTGTGAAGGACGGGGAGGCTAAACCAAGAAGAAGCGGCAAAGATCAAGAGAAAGGCAAGAAGACCTAAAATTAAATCCATCGAACGGGTGTTCCAAAAGAAGGAAAGGAGGTAATTGATCATGATGGCAATGATCACAATTTCAATGATTGGACTGATCGTATAGTAAAAGGTCATGAGTCTATTCCAACATTCCGGTGCCTTAATGCTTTTTTGAGAAAAGAAAGCCATTTGACTCATTGTAGTCATTCCTTGACTTGCTTGCAAGGTGAAGATGCATTGACAAATAAAATTTAAAAGTAATAGGTTGTTTGGGAAACATGGCAGGAGTGTGACATGGAAGTCATTACATTATCGCGTATCCAGTTTGCATTAACTGCTGGATTTCACTATCTCTATCCTCCCCTTAGTATTGGGTTGAGTTTGATGATTGTTATTATGGAGGGGATCTATCTCAAAACAAAGAACCCCCTTTATCGGACAATGACGATGTTTTGGACGAGAATTTTTGCCCTGAGCTTTGCCATGGGTGTTGCTACGGGGCTTGTGCAGCTATTTGCTTTTGGAAACAATTGGTCGGAATACTCTCGCTTTGTAGGGGATGTTTTCGGAAGTGCTTTAGCAGCTGAAGGGGTGTTTGCTTTTTTCTTAGAAGCAGGATTTATTGGACTCATGCTGTTTGGGTGGAATCGGGTGAAACCAGGGATTCACTATATGGCATCGATCTGTGTGGCTTTTGGCGCCCATTTCAGCGCCACTTGGATTGTGGCAGCGAATTCATGGATGCAAACGCCTACAGGGTATGAAATTGTGGGTACGGGAGGGGAAGCCCATGCGATCATTACGAGTTTTTGGGGGATGATCTTTAACCCTTCCTTTTTAGACCGTTTGACCCATGTTTTGATCGGGTGTTGGCTGACAGGAGCCTTTATGGTGATTAGCGTATGCGCCTACTACTTTCTGAAAAAAAAGCATTTGGATTTTGCTAGGATAGGGATGAAGCTGGGGATTACGATTGCCTTTGTGATGGCTATTTTGCAGCTTTTTTCAGCCGATAGTTCTGCAAGGTTAGTTGCAAAATACCAGCCTGCTAAACTAGCAGCTATGGAAGGGATCTATCAAACACAATCCCATGCCCCCATGAGTCTGATCGGATGGCCTGATAGCGAGACGGAGGAGGTTCATGCGATTCAAATTCCAGGATTACTCAGTTTCTTGATCGGTCGAAGTGTAGCCCAGCCTGTGGTAGGGCTCGATCAGTTTCCTAAGAGTGACTGGCCGAATGTTCCCGCAGTTTTTCAGTTTTATCATGTCATGATCTACATGTGGTGTGGGATGTTTTTAGGAGCTATTTTGGGCTTTATCTTGTGGAAACGAAAAGCCTTAGAAAAAGGGAAATGGATCCACCGCTATCTAGTTCTCTGTGTGGCTTTTCCATTCATTGCGAATGAGGTGGGTTGGTTTACAGCCGAAATGGGAAGACAGCCTTGGATTGTTTATAATGTCCTGAGAACGTCGCAAGGGGCCTCTCCTTCCGTTGTAGCTAGCCAGGTGATTGGCTCCCTGATCATGTTTTCCGTGATCTATATTTTCCTTTTTTCCCTTTTCATTTTTCTTTTAAACCGGAAAATCAAGGCGGGTCCCGAAGAAGAGAAAAAAGGGAGCGCTGCTTTATACCGCGACCCCTACTCATCCCCATCAGGAGTATAATTTATGGACCAATTACAGGTGTTTCATATTATTTGGTATCTCGTCATTGGGGCGAGTGTTATTTTCTACACGGTTTT
>JAKQGT010000292.1 GCA_029556005.1 Chlamydiota bacterium
TTTCGCTTTTTCCATGATTCGAAAAGAAAATCCCTTTTCCCTTAGCCGGGGAGTGCTGCAAGCTGGAATGACGACCTTTACCTTTTTATCTTGCGTTGAAGGGTGGCATTTAGCTAGCGGGAAGAATATGCGTAAGGCCCATTATGTCTCTCTTGAGAAGATCGGAGCACTATTTCTGACTGCCGTTATAACGCCTCTTATCACCTATTCTTATGACAAATTTTTCGGCGCGCGCGCGATTGAGTACATGCCCTTATTAGGGTTTTCTTTGTACGATACTTTAGGCCTCATTTTTGTTTCTTCTCCCTATTTTTAAAACCATTGTGGGATACTATGAGCACGATTCCAACTTTTGATGAATATACTGCCCTCTGTTTCGAATCTGCAAAGGTGTGTATTGCAGGGAGCTTAGCTGTCTCCTTACTCGGAAAATTGCCTCCTCTTCTTTCCACTTATGATGGGGCTGTAATCACCACGATGGGATTGACTGCAGCGATTAGTTGGCACCTTTTTCAGAAGAACGTTGATCCTTCTCAAAATAAGGATGCAGCAGACCTAAACCTCACCCTTGTCCGCAACATTACTCTAGCTATTGCCCCCCTAACTGTAGCCGTGATTACTACCTCCAAGATACCCTTGTTGGTCGCTCCCTTTCATGGAGGGGTATTTGGAACCTTTGCAGTCACAGCCGCTTTGGTTCAGTACATGATTGAAAAAAAATTTTTTCCTGATTTTAATCCTGAAGATCAAGAAGTCTCTTATGGTTTAAACGTGGTTTTAGGGATTGCCCATTTGGCCTTGGCCATATTATCGACAACATACGTAGTGCATAAGGGAGGCTCTTGGGTTTATAAAGAAATACCTTACACAGATATCCTAAAACCCTCGATTTTTGATGCCGTTTTGTATTTTGGGTGGACCCATCTATATGAACCTAACCCCGATTAGATATACTCAAACAATTTTTGAAGTTTTTTTTGAGTATAAACTCTTTGTATTAATTGATTAATTCTTATATAATTTCGCGAGATTATTAAAAAAGGTTTGTTATGGAGATAAAATCTTATTTAGAACAATCTGTCGCCGCAACACTACTCACCGCTGTTGTGGGTTTTGTGGGGATTATGGGAACACGGGTTGTCAGTCCTATCTCACCCCATCCTCAAGGGGCCCTTGCTGCAGGACTTGCTGCAGGGATTTCTCTCGCGGCTGCGACTGAAGTGGCTCTCCATACTCCTGTTTCTACTAGGGTTCAGGGGTATTTTGCTGAAAGTCGGTTAGACTTTGAGATGCTCACTCTCATGACAACTCTTTTTTTAAGTGTTGCTATTTTAACCCCTTTAATCACGCGTACGGTATTTAAGAAACCTGTCTCTTGGTTCGACTTTTTTGCTTATCCCCCGACTGCTATGGCTTGTGGGACGGTAGCACACCTAAAGTTTTTCCAAAAAGGGGAAGAGGTTTAGCCCTGGTTTAGAGACAGTATTTTGATCCCTCTCGTATGCTAAGAGGGCTAAGAGAGGCTCTATTTTCATTGATAAATCGCGCCACTTTTTCTGGGGCAGTTTTGCTATATTCCCTGAGAGCCCATCCAATGGCTTTCCGAATAAAAAATTCCGATTCATGAGCCGTTTTTTTGCAGTAGGAGAAAAGCCTTTCTGCATCTGTTTGCTCTTTCGCTTTTAGCTGACAAATAAGAGCACTTCTACGGATCCAAAAATTGGGGTCTTCAATCCAGGCATCCATTTGCTGCAGCAAGCTAGGTTTTTGTAATACCCAATACCCTAAAATATTGCTGGCTAGGGGGTCAACGCTATCCCACCATGAGCGTTTTTCAATGAGCTCACGAATAAAGGAGAGGTCGGGGAGTCTTTTACGGTATTTTTGCGCTAAATCTAAGGCGGCGTAGGTGTATTCTCTTTCGGGCAATTCCCAAAGGGTGATCAGGGTTTCGGGAAGATTCTCGGGAGGGGTGAAGAGTTCTTTTTGCAAACTCCTTCTGAGGGGGGTCTTAAGCCCTAGGAAGGGAAAATGGTTTTTCATGTAGGCGGCTTGTTGCTCTCCGATTTTAGGATTGCGCGCCTGTTCAAAAGCTTTGATCAGTTTGGGTATCATAATGACCACTAGTATATCACGATTTGTCTTTGGAGACAAGATGGAGTTTATGTTCGAAGAACGAATAGACAGCAACGAGCCTGGAGACTAAGATAGCGATGTAAAATTGTCCGACAACACCTTCTAAGATGGCAAGAGTTTGCGCTACGTCATGTACAGCAATCACATCTCCATATCCAATGCAAAGGAGGGTGACAAAACTAAAGTACATGAGCTCAGAGAGCAAGTGGCTATGTGTAGAGTGGAGGGGATCAAAATTCGAAAAGGAGAAGCTATTGATATCGATAAGACCGACTAGATAGTAGAAGAATGCAAATCCAAAAGCGACCATAAAATAGGCGCAAACGACCCCTCTTAAAGTCTCCATACGGACGCGGGCATTAATCACCACCTGTTTGATAATGGAAGAGGTGGTGATGAAAATAAAAATGATGGTGCAAAGGACAAAAGCCAGAGCGATATTAGGATGGGGATAGATCAGATGGACCCATTCTAATAGAAGAGCGGGGATTCCAAAGCAGGCAGCGAAGATTATGATTTTTTTGGAGTGGTGGCAGTTGAGCATAGCTGTCAGAAAGAGGATGACTAAAAAGACCTCCCATATGGCCATATATAGGGCCCCCCGTCCGTAGGGCCTAAAGATAAAGAGGAGAATCAGGGAGGTAAGGAGCTGCGAAAAATACCCTGTGAAGGGTTTCATGATCGCACTCCAACTCTTCATAAAAAATCTTTTCATACCCTCTATATCTAAGATTAAGAGGTTTGGGTCAAGGGGGAAATTTTTACCCCCTTGCCAGAGATCAAATTATTGGCTAAATTTGAAATAGGGGAAATGCGCGTAGGGGGCGCTACATATATGAGCACATATCCAGAACCAACTCCATTAGATGATCCTTTTCCTGGAGGCTTAGGGGTCTTAAGGAAAGAGCTTTCAAAATCCTTAGAGTCTTTCTTTTATGCCTTTGAGCATGAAGATCAAGGAAAAAGCACCATGAGTAAGTTGATGAGGCTCAATGAAACGCAGTTGATGATGCGTGCTAAAGAGATTGGAGGGAAAGTCTACCTTCATATGCAAGAACTGCTCCAGTCTTCCGGAGATTATGCTAATGGACATGGGAAGATTGAAATGGTTTATGAATGTTTAGAGCTTTTAAGAGATGAGCTAAGAGGCTAAAAGTGGGGCAAAACACAAAGCGTCAGTTGATCCATGATCTTCAATCCTTCCTCTGGCAGTTTGAAAGGGGAGGCTACTCAAGAGATGCGATGCATGAAGTCTTAGCAAAGCTTGAGCAAGCACTTGAGGACGATGGACATCACTTAGGGGGAGCTATCGAAAAGCATTTGCAGAAAATGATACAGGACTGTCAAGCCTATGCAAATGGGGGAGGGGATCCTCTGCAAATTGTAAAAGATCTCGATCAGCTGAGGCAAGATTTAGAGAAGTAGGGGAGAACAGGATGTTTAGTGAGGGAGAAGAGGATGTTAAGGATATTTTGCGTGGGGAAATCCAAGAGTTTTTAAATGAATTTGAAACTTCAGAAGAGACAGAAGATGATATGAAAACCCTTCTCCCCATTTGGCGGAATGAGCTTCTCAATCATGCGAGAGAGGTGGGAGGGAAAGCGCCATCTCAAATCAAAGCCTTAATGAATGTTTGTGAGGATTATGCAAACAACCGAGGGATGCTTGAGCGGGTAAGGAAAGAAGCTGAAGAGACCCGGATCTATCTGGGGTTATAGCTAAATTTATTTAAAATTGGGATGATTTATGTGGATCTTTCCGTTGTCTTTCGACTTCTTAAAATCTCTCCTTGTCCAATGGACAATGTTTTTGATTTTAAGAAGCCAAAATCCATCAAAAACATCTCACCTAAATCATCCCAATTTTAAACAAATATAGCTATATAATATGTTTTATATCCGCAATAATCCTGACATGCGACAACCCTATCGGGTGGAGGATATTCAAAAAGATCGCCAGGCAAAAGAGGATCAATCCTCACACCAACAGTTTGATCATGAGGATGAAGCGCGCCATCATGAGAAATTTTTGAAGGCTAGCGAGAAGCTTTATAAACAAAAAAGTGTCGTTTTAGCTTCAGAAATTATGAGTAAGCAGTTGGTCACTCTTCGAGAAAATCTCTCAGTCGAGGAGGCTTGGGAGCAAATCAAAAACCATGAAATTCACTATTTTCCTATTGTCAATGCCGAGGGGAAACTCCTGGGGATCTTATCGGAACGCGAGATTCTCCGAGGCATCCAGCAGAAATCTAAAAAAACCCTTCGAGAGATGACTGCTTCTAGAACGCTTTGCGCAGAACCCGAAACACTCCTTGCGGAGGTGATGCAGGTTTTTGCAGAGCAAAACCTAGAGGTTTTGCCTGTGGTTGATGAGAAACAGAAGGTAATCGGCATCTTAACGCAAAACGATCTTTTGCAAACCATGCTAAAAATTTCAAAACTTGAAGAGAAGAAATTTTTTAGATCTTAGAGCTTACTTCCTCTCATTTCTTAAACGCTTCTATTGAAATAGAAGGAGTAATAGAGTATCCTTTTCGACTTGTTCTTTATCTTTTGGTAGGGTAGAAAAATATCTTATACTCAAACAACTTCAAAAGTTGTATTTTCGGCTGCACCAAAGCACCGTAATTTGCCGATCTTAAATGATCTCATATTTCTAATATTAGGTCACTTAAGATTGATGAATTCCGAAAGCTTTTGTGCTAGCCCAAAACCAACTTTTGAAGTTGTTTGAGTATAAATACTGGATAGGTTTACCGAAATGGTTTCAAAAATTGGTCTTGGGTAAATTGCGGTGTTTTGGCGCAGCCGAAAATCCAATTTTTGAAACCATTTCGGTATATACTCAACCAAGTTTTGAATATAAATTAAAAAATTAATAATTGTTATGTTGTTAGAGAAAAAATCTTCTTTTGTTCCCTATATCCCTTTTCTTATTCTGATTAGCTTTATTTCCTTTCTCAATATTTTGGCACGTATTATCCTTCCCCCTTTGACTCCTTACATCTGTGAGGAGATGCATCTTTGTCATGCAGATACGGGGAATCTCTTTTTTATCCTTTCGGTAGGGTTTGCCATCACCCTTTTTGCTTCCCACTTTATGTCTTCAAAGACAACCCATAAGATGACCGTTTTATTCTCCATCTTATCAACGGGATTTGCTTTAGTATTAACCTCTTATGCTGAGACCTTTAATTTCTTTCGCTGGTCTCTTTTCATTGTGGGGCTTTGCTCAGGGTTATTTATTCCTTCGGCTGTTGCCATGATTCGGGAAGCGGTATCAGGAGAGCATTTGGGGAAAGCTTTTGGGATTTTTGCAACCTCTCAGAGCGTGGCTTTTATTTTAGGTCCCATGATCGTTAAGTATGCCATTACCTATTTTACTTGGCAGGAAATCCTCAATGGGTTTGGCCTTTTTTCAAGCTTGATTAGTGTCGGCCTTTTTTTCTTCATGAAAAAAGGACATACAAAAGGGGATTCCATTTCGATAAATTTTATGCGTAATGTGTTTTCGTGGCCCTCTTTTTGGATCCTGATGATCCTTTTGTGTCTAGCCAATGGCCTCAATATTGGGATTTACAATATGGCTCCCGACTACTTTCAACGCCACAACCTTTTGGATTCAGGAGCTGTTTATAATTTAACGATTATTGCGCGGATTTTAAGTGTCCTTACAGCCATTATTGCTGGGATTTTTGCCGATCGCTTTGGTCTCAAACGCTCGATGGTTATCACCTTTGTATTTTGTGGAGCCCTGACTTCATTAATGGGGACAATGACCCCTTCCTCTTCTTTGCTCCTTTTTTGTCTGCAGTCTCCGATTGCTGCTTGTTCGATGCCTCTCATTCACTTTGCGATGGCAACGATTGTATCTCCACTGAAAAATGCAGCTTTGGTTTCGATCAGCGCTCCCTTTGGTTTTTTTATGGGTGCGGGTGTGGTTCCTCAAGTTTTAGGGTTTTTAGGGGATTTCAATCTCTATGCTCAAGGATTTATCCTCTTTGGGATAACTTCGATTCTGTGCGGGATGATTTTTAATCTCAATGCAGTATATCGTCAGGTAGAAATTAGTCAAATGAAGAGCTCGGAATCCGAATGACGCAGGGAATTCTTCTCATTAACCTCGGTACTCCTGATACACCCCACCCCAAAGATGTTAAACGCTACTTAAAGGAGTTTTTAACGGATAAACGGGTGATTGACCTCCCTTATTGGAAACGCCACCTTCTTGTG
>JAKQGT010000301.1 GCA_029556005.1 Chlamydiota bacterium
TATCGATTTGGATCCAAAGGATCGCTTGCCGTGTCATATAATGGACCCAAAGCAGGGCAATTCTTTGACTTTGAAAGAGGAGAAGGAGGAGGTCTTTTGAAACTCATTGCATGTGAGCTTAAGCTGAATCAAACAGAAGCAAAAACCTGGGCAGGGGAGTTTTTAGGGATCGCAAAAGACATTCAACTCCCTAATCATTTCAAAAAAGCTGAGCCCTTATCCAAAAAGCCTTTTACCTGGATTTCTCTAAAGCCTGATCCTGATCATCCCGCTCCACCACTAGAAAAACTCGGAAAGCTCCATCATTATTATCAAGAAATAACTCGTTATCCTTATCACGATCTTCAGGGAAACCTCCTTTTCTATGTCCTACGTTTAGAAAATCCCAAAGGAGAAAAAATTACTCCGCCACTCAGCTATGGAAAGTTTAATGAAGAGGATAAACCCTCTTGGCAACTTAGAGGTTATCTTTCAGAAACGGAAAAACGCCCTCTCTATAATCTCCATCAACTCAAAGAAAAACCCCTTTCTCGTGTTTTAGTTGTTGAAGGGGAAAAAGCAGCAGATAAAGCCTTAGAAAAATTTCCAGATAGCGACTTTATTTGTGTCACTTGGTGTGGAGGAGCTAGCAGCGTTTCTAAAACCGATTGGAGTCCTCTTCAAGGAAGAGAAGTGAGGATCTGGCCTGATAATGATCAAGCGGGGTTTAAAGCCGCTGAGGAAATTTGTGACGCTCTCAAGCAAGTAGGGGTGAAAAAGATTTTGATTCCCACCTGTGGGAATCTTTTTGAAAGGCTTCCTCCCAAATGGGATCTAGCGGATCCACTTCCTAAAGGGGTGAATATTTCTTCTCTTTATTCCGCTTTTCCCTATAGAAACCTGAATCATTTTCAAGAAAGCGTCTTAAGAGAGTTTAATCTAGACAAGAACCCAACCCTCTTCGAGAAAACAAAAGCTCTTGATCTTCTCTATGCCTATGAAAAAACCCATCAAAAAAGATTAAAAGATGAATTCCCTCGAGAAATATCTTTAAATGAAAGAGACACCATCTCTTATAAGCAGCAGTATGAAGGGCTTCAGTTTATCAGAAAAGAAGAAGACATCTTTAGAAAAGTCACAGAAGATCCCGCTATCAATGCTTCAGGGAAGCTAGCAGAGAGACTGACCCATCAAATACATCTCTACGAAGCAAAACATAGCAACCCTCCCACCCTTCAAGAAACATTGAAAATGCAAAAGACAATCGAAGGGTTTTCTCAAGAAATCCTCAACCTAAAAGGACCTGAAGAGATCAAAGAGGCTGCCATCTATAGAGCTCTCAGCTATGCCTCTGAAAAAGCTATTAGAGGAGAAGAAATGACGATCACAACGTTTGAAAAAAAGCTCTATCTGGAAACAAAAGAATTATCCCTTCAAAAGGAGTTAGCAAAATCACATGAACAAGCCCTGCAAAAAGAGCAAACGCTCCAACAAGAAAAAGAGCTCTCTAGAGGTCCTAGCTTATCACTGTAGGAGGAAAAGATGGAATATAAATTAGAAA
>JAKQGT010000304.1 GCA_029556005.1 Chlamydiota bacterium
TTTCTCAGAGTTTCACTGCTATCCGCTGTAAGGTAAAGTCTTGTTATTACCCATTCATCAACATATCTTCGACCTCCTTTATGCCTTGCCATTCTTTGATCCAGAAGAGTTTTTCTTTCAAGGTCCGGATGCTTCTTTCTGTTTCAGCATTTCCCTTAAGGTTATTATAACTTGTGAAGATCTGCTTGATCACTAGAGTATTAAAACTCTTCATAAACCGTGTTGACGTCGGTTAGCACCCATTGTCAGACATAAGCTTAAGCTCTTTCCCATACACTCCTTCAGGGTATTGCATAGATCCTCAAGAGCTGCTAGCCAATCTTCTATTTTCGAAGCTAGACTCACTTGCTTCCCAACAATCTTTTTGCCTTGGGATTCGTTTAAAAAGCTCTTTTAGCCCGCAGTCTTGTCTCTTTGTTTACCAGTAGTCTGTACTTCAGACTTTGCCCTCTCTTCTTTAGTTGTGGCTTTTTGGCTTCAAAAAGCTTATCCAAATTAGATAAAAACTGCTTTCTCTTCTGAACGCATTGCTATATCTGGAAATGGTATGGTGCTTCACAGTGATTTTTTAGGAATAATTCCTCTGAACGTCCTTTTACAGGATAATGAAGGCATGTATACAATTGGCCTTTACAGAATCTATCAATGCAATGGCTGTTCTAGAAAGGATAATAGCCCTCCTGCAAAATATGAATGTAGTAGTACCAGCTTTACTCCGATTGACTTGATTGATTAAGGGGGGCTTTTGGATTCATAGATCTGGTAGTGGATATCGACAAGGAGGTCTTGAATTTGGGGGGATGAGAGGGAGAGATGATGCCCTTCTTTTGCAGCCTTGAAGGCTAGGATGACATCATGAAGGGTGATGCTTTGTGTGTGTTTAAAGTGGTCCCAAGCATTCACGGCTATTTGATAAAAATAGGCTTTTTTTGCGAATAGGTAGATTTCGGAGAGTTCTTTTAGTGAGAGGGGGGGAGGGTAATCGGGGGGTGTCTCCATGTTGCTAAAAAAGGAGTGGGTCTTTTCTAATGCGATTCCTGCTAGCCATTTTTGCTTTGCTAACTGATAAGTGGAATAGAGGAGATACATGTCTTCTACTTGGAGGGGAAAGGCGATTTCGGCTTCTCGATCCCGCATGCCTTGCAAGAAGGAATCGATGCAATCAGCATCCTCTTCATTGTCAAACATTCCTTGCCATAACACATGCCCAATCACTTCGTGAGGTTGCAGGGAAAAAACTCCTTGAGTGAGAAGGAAACATAGGAAGAGAAGTGTTCTATTCATAGGTTCTTTCTTCTTCAAAAAAATAGGTGAGGACTTCTGCTAAAAAATTCTCAGAAGTGAGCAATTTTTCTATTTTTTCACTTGTTTTTGCATAGCTTGCAATAAGAGGCTCTGTTTCATTGTTATCGAAGGCTAAGAAAAGGGGAATTTTAGCTTGAGAAAACGTCGTGGATAACTTTGCCTCTTTTTTGAGTTTTAAATGCTCTTCTTCAAGGGAAGAAAATCCTAAACTCTGTTGAGAGGCTTGTTGTTCTTCAATGATTTCTAATCGGCTCCCCATTAAGGCATTTTGTGTACCAAACCCTAAAATCATGCCTATTAAAACGCGATCTTCTTTTAAAAGCTTGCCGATACTAACTTTTGTCTGCATGTACTGATCAAAGAGTGTTTCTGGTGTTGTATTAGGCCCTAAAACATATTGAAATAAGGGCAAATTCTCTTCTACAACTCTAAGAAAATGTTTTTTGTTGATAAGGGCTATTTCTTTCCATTGATCTGAATAAACATCACTCATGCGGAGAAAAATGTTTTGATTTTTTTCATTAGTATTAAATTTTTCCCAAATTTGATACCCTTTTTTGAGATAAATAGATTTTTTATGGAGTTTGTTCCCTAGGGAAACAATGATGTTCTCTTCTGAAAATACCCCTTCCACACACATCGGTTTTTCTCCCAGAAGAACAAAACCTCCTTCCGAGTCTACTAAGAGTGTTTTAAAGAAGCTGCTTAGAACGCATTTTTCTTCTGTGGAGAGTGTTTGCAAAAGACTTTCTTTAGAATGAGCTGAGAAAAGAAAAATAGTGAGAAAAATGGATAGGAAATAGGGTTTCATATCGGTATGTAACCTACTTTCCCCAGCGATTAAAGGGGCATCCGGGAAAGTCACACAATCCATCTTTCATGCCGGAAGGATGCCCTCTAGGACATGTTTGAGCTTCTACAAATTGATTTTCACATTCAAGCGTTAAGGGGAAAAAATACCCTCCGGTATCATAAGCAATATGAGGGATAGGATAATACTCTTGTTGATCGCTTTCTATGAAAATTCCTGTGGAATCAAAAACGAGTCTAGACAGATCAACATATAACTTATCCCCTATACGTGTAATGCTAGAGTCTTGATATTGATAAAGTTCTAACAAGGGTGTATGACTTGCAAACCCCATATTAAAAAGGAGAGTGACCAAAAAAAGTACCTGTTTAATGCTTTTCATTTTTTATCTCCGTTGAAAGAATCTCATAATTGACAATTAGAAGTTGATCTCCAAGCTCTGTACATGAATAGGGAAAGGCTAAATGGGGATGAATATACAAAATCCCCTTTTCTCCCTTTTT
>JAKQGT010000308.1 GCA_029556005.1 Chlamydiota bacterium
TTTATGAATGGATTTCTTGGGGTTGTTTTTCTTCGCTAGTGTGCGTGATGAGGGGAACCTCTTCTCGTTGATTTTCAAGAAGGAGGTGTCCTTGGATGAGTTGTCCCTCTAATATGTTCATTATATCGCCCCAAATATTTATTTATTAATGTAAATATTATAACATATTAAATATTAAAATATTACTAAAATAAATAATACATATTTCAGTTTGTTTCTTCTTGAACAAGAAGGGGATAAGTGTCTGTTTCGGTGACTTTATCGAGAGAGATCCCAGCAAAACCCATGAAAGCCATGGAAATCAGGCCAGTGACGATAAAAGTCATCCCCATTCCATGAAGGCCTGCGGGGATGTTAGAGTAAGTGAGTTTTTCCCGAATGGAGGCGATGAGAGCGATAGCTAGCCACCACCCGAGACCAGCAGCTCCTACATAAATGAGATTGGGGACAAAGGGGTAGGTTCTAACCGTTGCAAAAAGAGAGGCTCCTAAGATGGCGCAGTTCACTGTAATGAGAGGGAGGTACATCCCCAGGGCCCGATACAGGGCAGGAGCGAATTTGTCAATCACGATTTCAAGCACTTGAACAAATGCTGCAATGACCGAGATATAGATCAAAAATTCTAAAAATCCCAGATTGATTTCAGTAGAGTTTACCCCGAGACCCTTTAACCAAAAGAGGGCATTTTCTCCCGTAACATAACCGTGCACAAACCAGTTCAAAACACCCGAAATGGTCATGACAACAAAAACAGCGAGTCCCAATCCATTTGCTGTTTTGACTTTATTAGAACAGGCCAGATAAGAACACATCCCCAAAAAATTAAAAAGGAGGATATTTTGGATAAAAATCGACTGAATGCTCAGTCCCAATAAATTCAAAATTGTATAGGGTCCCATGATCAGTCCTTAAAATACAATAGGCTTTATACTTAAATAACTTCAAAAACTGGATTTTCTTTCAACAGAGATTTTGCATAAAGTTTATTCTTGTGTCTTTTTATGTAAAGTAAACAAAATGGTTATCCATTTTACGAAACAAGGAATAGAAAATGACGCGAATTGGGAGTCAAACAGGTTATGATCTTATTGGTGTAGATAAAAAAGTTTTTTATACGAATGGAATGACTACATCAAATCAAGAAGCGGAAAAATTCTGTGATGAGCTTCGAAATCAAACAGGTGTTGATGTTGAACTGCATCACAATGATACAACCCCGACAGACAAATGTATTGAAATTGGGTTAAAGATTAGTGCTGGTACAATAGGTATATGTTATGCAGTAGCTGCGGAGAAAAAAAGTAAGGAAAAAAAAGCTTTAGACTTAACTATTGGTGCTGCTTCAATCGGATTACTTGCTTGGGGTTTAATGGATCTTCATGAAATTCAAAGAAAAAAAGATGCGTCTGCAGATCAACTTGCAGATAAGGTATATGCCCATTTACAAATCAACCCTCTTAGCCATGTAACCCTTGTGTTTCATAGTCAAGGTGCTGATATTGGTTTTCGCACTTTAACAAAGCTGGCCTGTTTCAAGAATCGGATTCATGTGATTACCATTGGAGGAAAATTTGAAGTCCCCGATGGCTTTGCTAGGCGTGTTACAAATTTTGTTAATGAACGAGATTTAATTTCTGGTTTTGCTAGAGCCACCACAAATCCTTGTCCAGGAATCATCACAACAATTAAAAGTCAGAAATGTGAGAGCTCTTTTTGCCATGGAGCAACGGATTACATCAATCATCCAAGTGTACGTAAAACTGTTAGGGAATATACAGAAAGGGACTACTATTGGTTAGATAGATCGCAAAAACTTGTGTATCCAGCTTTATTTCTCTAATTAATTATAAATGCATTCATTTATAAGGCCTCTTGTTTAGCTAGAAGATTACGTATCCAAATCATCCCTCCGATAATGAAGAAGGCTGAAGGGGCGAGGGCCATCAAGTTGGAATTGACATACCGGTCGGGATGCTCGGCTGTCGCATACCAGGAGGGGGGGATGATTTGTTGATCAAAGAGGGTTCCAAACCCAAAAAACTCTCGAATCACTCCGACAGCGAGTAGGACAAGGGCATAGCCTGAAGCCGCTCCGAGACCATCAAAAAAGGCGGGGAGAGGAGGACTGTTTTTGGCTAGGGCTTCTGCGCGTCCCATAACGAGACAGTTGGTAATGATGAGGCCTACAAAAACGGAAAGAGTGAGAGACATTTCATAAAGATAAGCCTTCAGCACTTGATCGACGATGATGACAAAAAGGGAAATGATTGCCAGTTGGGCAATCATCCGCACATTAGGGGGTGTGATCGTGCGGATCAGCGAAACAAAAAGAGAAGAAAACCCTGTGACAAAGATGACAGAAAGACTCATCGTAATGGCGACGTTCACTTTAATCGTCACAGCAAGGGCAGAACAGATTCCCAGAATGGCCACTAAGATTTGGTTATTGTTCCAGAGCTGGTCTTTATAGTAAAAGCTTAAAGGGGTTTTTCTAACCATCGATTTGGATCTCTCCTTGATGTGCACGGATCAAAAACTGTCTGTAAGGAGTTAGAGAGTTTCTTAAAGCCTCCGTTACCCCCATAATCGTAATAGAAGCTCCCGCTATCCCATCGACAGCACTGCGCGCTTGAGGGACATCTCCTAGGGTTTCTTGAACGGTGGACTTGACGACTTTAATTCCCAGTGATGCGCGCTCAAAATCCGTTGTCCCACTCGGACTTTTCTGAAAAATTTCTTTCCCCCCAAACTGCTCTTGCCATTCAGGAAGGGCAATTTCTCCTCCTAAGCCGGGTGTCTCTTTTTGCTCATACCAAGTCATCCCTAGAACTGTATCTCCATTAGACTCTAAACCTAAATAGCCATAAATTGCATCCCAAAGTCCATAACCATTAACGGGGAGAATGTATCCATAGGGAGTAGAAGAGGGTGTGTTTCCTTTAACAATGTAGACCAGTTTATAGGGCAGATGGGCGTAACCGAGTTTCGCATTATCCCTGAAGTAAGCCTCCTCATCAAGGCCTGCCTCTTCAAAAGTATAAAGATGACCTTGGGCATCGGTGAGTCTACTTAAAATACGCGTTTCAACGAGCTCTAAGATAGCGCTGTCAGGGGCTTTTTCTCGTGCACTTGTAGGGATTAGCTTTCCTTTTTCTAACTGAGCAGGGTTCCCTTCCAGTAAAAAAGTCCCATCATAGGATAACAGGCGAGAGGCCAAAAGGAGTTGTTTGCTTCTATAGAGCTCTCTAGCATTTTTTTGGGGGACCTTTAAGCATTCGGCTAGAATCGATAGGATGAGGGCACAGACAAAGCACAAAATGATCACGAAGAGAAAGGTTTTGGCACTAGTGAACGAGGATTTTTTTTCGAGCATACCGTACCTTTGTGGCCCAATGGAGAGCGATTTGGTCAAATAGGGGAGCAAAAACGTTCCCAAATAAAATGGCGAGCATGACCCCTTCGGGATAGGCTGGATTAATGGTGCGAATGACGATGACAATCCCGCCACAGAGGATGCCATAAGCCCATCGCGCTCCCTTCAGTGCAGGAGACGAAACAGGGTCGGTAGCCATAAAGACGAGTCCAAAGACCAAGCTGCCCAAAAGGAAGTGTTTGTAGGGAGGGAAAGCAAACTTTGCAGGATTAAAGGCCCCTCCATAAGGTCCTAAATGGGTTGCCCCCCACTCAAATAAGAAAGCGCACAGATAAGCGCCGATCGCCATAGCAAGCATCGTGCGCCAAGAGCCAATCCGGGTATAAATCAAAATCAGTGCTCCGATTAAGCACCCTAGAATGGAGGTTTCTCCCATCGAGCCGATCCTGTTTACGAAAAAGAAGTTAGCATTAGTGAGCGTATTTTTCCCAAATTGCAAATCGGCAAAGCGCATGGCATCCTCGTAGTTTTCAGGAGAAAGCCCGAGACCTCCTTGGGCATGAGGATCCGTAATGAATGCTTTGAGTTCTTGGCTGGAGAGAGACTCCAGAGTCGCTTCTTTTTTAAAAGTTTTTAGCTGCCTTTCGATCACAGGGCTAGATTTTTTCCCTAGGCCTCCACGTGGATCCGTTTGATCTCTGTACTGATATTAAATAGATTCAGAGCTGAGGCTTGAGAAATGCCGTCTGCCCCTTTTTTATTCATGGAAACGATACTTTCTTGGATGAGTGTCGGATTTGTGCCCACCCAAACCGGACCTGTCATTTTAGTAGGAAAAGCAAAAAAGAGAAAGGCGCGACAAACGAGCGCAGGATTGAGAATATTCATTCCCGTTCCCCCAAAAATCTCTTTTCCGATCACAACGCCTGCAGACACTCCCACCACCACCATCCAGTAAGGAATCGTTGAGGGTAAAATCAGTGCAAAGAGCATTCCCGTCACTAAAAAACCTTCAGAAACCTCATGGCGGCGGATGATGGCGAAAAGCACTTCCCAAAATCCTCCTACGCCATAGGAAATCAACATAACAGGAACAAAAGCGACGAGTCCTTTAGCTAAAATAGACCCAAAATACTCCTTAGAGAAAGTCACATAGGCGTCCCAAGAGAGAGAAGCTTTGATATAGCGATCGAAAATTTCGATATTGTCACTTCCATAGACAAAACTCTGCATCCCTGAGTTCCAGATTGCCATCAAGATGCAGGGGAAAAGGGCATAGACTACCACCATCATCCAACGTTTCAAATCCATTAAATCTCGGATGTGGGGCCCAAACTGCGTGCGCACAGGAACCTCATAAAAAAACGCATCCAAAGCAGAGACCATCGGACGGAGACGCTCTAAAGGTTTTCCTTCTTCGGTGAGAAAGAGATGAAAGTCTAAAATTTTCCGTAACATATAGCTAGATTTGTTTAAAATTGGGATGATTGAGGTGAGATATTTTTGATGGATTTTGGCTTCTTAAAATCGAAAACATTGTCCATTGGACAAGGAGAGGTTTTAAGCAGTCGAAAGACAACGGAAAAATCCACATAAATCATCCCAATTTTAAATAAATTTAGCGATAATTTGTATATTGGAGGAAAGAGATTTCTCCTTCAAGTCTTGCTTTATAGTTAAACTGTTTGAAAAATAGAAGGATCGATGATCGTATTTGCTTTCCAGGGGATAGAGATGACTCCACTTTTTCCTCTAGGGTCTTTAAATACCAATTCAAAGGAAACCTGCGATAAATCTAATTTGGAAGGGAGGGTTTTGCTATGAATTTTAATCATTTGTTCCAGAGGAGTTTTTTCGGATACATTGTCTAATAAGCAAACAGAATAATCACCCCTTTTTAGACTTTTTTGTCCTCCAAGGGACCATTCGCCTGCCCCTAATTGAGAAGAGCGCAACTCCATTTGATTAAAAGAGGAGAGCACTTGTTCATAGATAGAAGAAATGGCCCCCACAATGGTTTGTCCTGGCTGGGTGGTGTCGATATAGCGTCCTTTAAACGTTTCTGTTTCGGGAGCAAGCTTTTGTAAGGTCTCTTTGTGATGTTTTGCACCAATCCCAATGACAAATAAGCGCCCATCCATTGCGGCTAACCGTTGATGGATCTGTTGAATCTGTTGTGAGGTTAATTTGACCTCCCCATCTGTGAGTAAAATAAGGGTATGGGTTGCCCCCTCTTTTTTTAGAGTCTCCATGGTTTCGACTGCTTTGATTAAACCTGCATAGAGATCTGTGGTGCCATTCGAGCGGTATCCATTTACAGCATCTTTAATCCCTTGAAGAGTGTCACTCATAACCGGTGTGGGTTTGTGGATGATTGTTGCATCACCCGAAAAGCCCACAACAGCGATATTAATGCTAGCGTCTTTGATGGTTTGAGTCACCTGCGTGGCATTGTCTAAGACATCAGAGACCCCTTTCTTCACATCCTTTTCACGATTTTCTTCGTTCATACTAGAACTTGTATCTACGCAAAAAGTAATGGTTACGTTGGGCGGAGCCAGTTTTTCATGGGGAGCTGTAATCGAAAGGAGCGCTCGATTAAGAGAGGAATGTAAGGTAATTCGGGGAAGTGTGGGGCCTCCTGAGGTTAAGGCCTCTGTTGCCCCCAGGATGATAGCTTCAGTGGCTGCAAAGCGTAGCGCCGTTTTTAGAGGAAGGGTCTCTTTAAAGGCATAATGAGTGACGAGGCTACTCAATAAAATCCCCGCTAAGATGGAAATACGCCTAGTTGGATCTTCTTCCTGAATGGAGAGCATGATTCCGCAACCTAAGACGGCTCCACTACTGAGTCCTGCTAAGCAAAAAAATGATTTTCTACTCGCTCCTGGAAAGTATTCGATGGAGTACTGCGTTGTTGCTAAAAAAGCAGCAGCTACAAAGAGTGCGGATGTTCCAAAGAGGCGCATCGCGTAGCTATGGGCGGGGTTTATGAGAAAGCTTTCTCGCGTCTCAATGATGCGAGTCTGTAAGCTATCAGACGTGATCACTTCAGTGGCAAGGAGGAGGGCCGCTTCAGCAACCGCAAAGCGTAGCGTTGTTTGAAGGGAAACGGCTTTTTTTAATCCATAATGGGTACCTAAAGCGCTAAACAAAAGGCCAGCTAGGATAGAGATCCGTCTTGTTTGATCTGAGTCTCGATGGGAAAGGATGATTCCACCTCCTACGACTAGAAGGCTACTCAATCCTGCTAAGCATAAGAGAGAGTTTCTGGTGGCTCCAGGAAAATACGTGATGTAGCGTTGGTGGCTTGCCAAAAAAGCGGCAGCGGCAAACAAAATGGGTGTCCCAAAAGTACGTATATTGTGATTGTAGGACCCGTTTTTAAGGTAATTGCTGATGATATGTTTTTGAAAGCGATCTGAAGTCAACACTTCTACTGCAATAAAAATACTCGCTTCAGCAGCAACGCAATGGAGTGCCGTTTTTAGGGGAATCGTCTCTTTAAATTTATAGTGAGCAGCTAAACTGCTAAGCAAAAGGCCAACCATGACTGAGGTGCGTCTGATTTCATCAGAAAAGAGGAGTCCACTTCCTACGACTGCTAGGCTACTGAGCCCGGCCAAATAAAAAAGTGAGGTTTTGGTTGCTCCAGGAAAATACTGAAGGTAACGCTGGCCACCAGCAAAAAAAGCTGCAGCAGCAAAACAAACTGGGGTTCCAAAAGTGCGTATTCGATGATTCTGAACAGGTGTCATGAAATCCTTTCAGGTTTTACTTTGGAGATATACTCAAACAACTTCAAAAATTGGATTTTCGGCTGCGCCAAAGCACCGTAATTTGCCGATCTTAAATGACCTCATATTTCTAATATGAGGTCATTTAAGATCGACGCATTCCGAAAGCTTTCGAGTTGCCCAAAACCAACTTTTGAAGTTGTTTGAGTATATGATATGCTTAGATCCAATTTTAGATAAAGCTCCCTGCCACAATTGTGAATACAAACCTTCTTTTTAGATTTTTTCCTCTGCATTTTTCATTGTTTTGGGTTATGCTGTGAAGAAAAAATCAGTTCATTATGGCACACCGAAAAAAGATAGTTTTATTTGGGGTGATCTTCACCTTTCTATTAGCCTTTGTCATCTTGCATCATCCCCTCATCTGTATGGGGGCCAAATCTTATTTGAGCTCCCGTTTGCCGAGAGGGGGAAAGCTCACGTTTGAGTATAAAACGGCCCATATTGAAGCGGGGCAGTTTATCTTACATGATGTTGTGATTAGGCGTTTAGAAAAGGAGGGGAGTCCTGGATTTGACGTTCAAGTAGATGATCTAAAGTTTGCCTTTGATTTTCAGCTTTTTCCCTTTCATTTTAAACCGAAGGTTGTCGTTGATCACCCTCAAGTGGATCTTGTTGCAGGAGATATCCGAGCTGTTGAGAAGAAAAAGACCGTTTATCAACTCCTGGATAAACATCTTTTTCGAACACCAATTAAAATTCGACAAGGGGAACTCCATTTTGGTGAGCAAGTGGCTTTTTTAAGTTTTGAAAGTCCAGAGGAGGGGAAGGCGGGATCGTTAAAACTCTCAAAAGAAATAGGGGCGGATACGGGGTTTTCTGCGACTTTTTCTAAGGAGGGACAAGAGCTCTCTTTTGCTATGGATTTTAAAAGTTTGGATCTCCCTTGGGTTTTTGAAATGGGGCGATACTTTTTCCCAGCCCTGAGCCCTGAAATAAAAGTGCAAGAGGGGAAAGTGGAGGGGTCTCTCTCTTTGAGCCTTTCTAATCCTCACACTATTGACTACGTGAAATACCATCTCGATTTAAATGCATTAACTCTCGTTCATGAGAAATATGGAGTGCAGTTAGATCTCCATCATATTGGATGGAAAGAACACTTTGCCACCAAGCAAGAATTGGGGGAGATGGGCTCTCATGCATTTTTTGAAAAAGTTTGGCCCTATTTTATTGGGGATGGAGAGCTTTCAGGATTAAAAATTACGATTGGGGATTCAGAGGAAACGCGTCACTGGGAAATGGCAGATGTCCGGGGTGGGCTCCGATTTAGTAAACAAAATGCCCCTTTTGTCCATCTTTATGGTACCTTTAGTTGCGATCAGCGAGACTATCCCTTTCAGTTAACAGGTGAGGGATTTATTGAAGATGAAGAATTTTGGAAAATCGCTGCCGACTTAAATCTCCAAGGCGAAGATAAGACGCGGGTTTATGTCGCTTTCACCTCTAGAGGAGAGCATCGATATTTATTACAAACAGAGTTTGCTGAAGTCAATACAGATCTTTTAGGTCTTTTTCATCACTTAACGGCGATCCAGGCTCCCAAAGCCCAGGCATTGAAAGTAGAAAAAGGGATCTTTGCTGGAAAAATGCAAGGTTGGATTGAAGATAAAAAATTAAAACGCTTAGAAGTGATCCACTTTCTTTCAAAAGAGGTGCAAGCGACTTTCCCCAGCCAAGCCCTTGTCTGTCGGGCAGATGAGGTGAGTGGAAAAGGGGAATTTGATTTTTCCACACCTGATTTTTTTGATGGAACTTTTTGGGAACTCGCTGTTGTAGAAGGAAAAATCCAAACGCAAAGAGAGCAACAAGTCGATCATCTTTGTTGCCATATTTCTATGCACGATCAATACATTAAACCCTCCAAGCTCGCCTGTTGGTTAAAGGGGGTGAAAGGGGAGGTGCTGTTTGAGGGGCTTTACACCCATCTTAACCTAAATATGGGGATTGAACTCTTTCCTGAAGCATTTTCTGAGTTCATGGGATTGAAGAAAAGTAAAGCACTCAAAGAACCGATCGCTTTGGATGTAAATATCCACTTAAAAACAGTTCAAGAACGCATGACTGTAGAGGGGCTTTTGACCTGTCTCCATGGGGAAAAACAAAAGGATACGGTGCAGTTTGGATGGAATTGGAATCTCGCTAAATTATGGATGGGTGGTTTTCAAGAAGCCTTAGACTTAGGTTGGTTTAAAGCTGTGGATTTGTCTGATCATACGTTGAATATCCCTTTATTGTTAGGGAATCGCAACTGGAGAGGCGAAGGGAAGGTGAATCTCGATGGAACCTTTAATGCTCACGCTGTCGAATTTAGTCTAGATCCTACAGATTTGATTTATCGTTCTTCAGCTGTTGATATCATGCCGAATCCCAAGAAAGAAGGAAAAGCTCCGAGTTGTACGTTTAATTTTGATTTTAAGGAAAAAAATTGGCGCGGCAAAATTCCTCTGAAGGGAGCTAAACTCCTAGAGCATTCTTTTGGTCTCGAATTTGATTCCTTCACTTCAGAAGTCGATCTAGAGCGAGAAGAATTCCTTTTCCAAAATGTAGATGCCTATTCGCAGGGTGTCCGGTTTCAAGCAGAAATGGCTTTAGATTATAAAGATAGCGATCAAAGCGAACTGACCATTAATACATACCAAATTGATGGTGAAGCTCATCACGTGATGGGATTTCTCCGCCATTTTGAGCTATTCAAAACACTCAACCTTCCTCTGCAAGGGACGATTAGAAGTGGCCCTGGTGAGATGAGGCTTAGAGCTTATGTTGGCGAGAGAGGGGAGCTTTTAGAGTGGAAAATCGCCCTCCACTTCCAAGAAGGGCGCTACCCTTTTTCTAAGACCTTAGCATTTGAGAATCTTGCGGGTGATCTCTATTATTCTGCAGAAGATCAACTTTTTAAAATCAAAAAAGCGGAAGGACAACTCCTTTTATGTGCAGGTGAAAAACCGAAATCTTATGAGCTCAATATTCCTCTTTTGGAATTAGATGCAGGGCATGGGTGTTGGAATTATGATGTGCGTTTAGAAGCCCCTACTCATGATATCTGCCGTATTGTGGGAACCGCTTTGAAAGAAGATAAAGAACTGGAATTTTTAATCGATCATGAACGCTCCCGTCTCTTTGGTGCGAAAATGGATGTCTCAAAACTCTCCTTCACAGAAGAAGGACTGCTTAGTCAAGTGGAAGCAAACATGTTGATGTCTTCATTAGATCTTTTTCATCATGTTGACTTCTTGAGTTCTGCGGGACTAATGCCTCTCAAGCCCATCTTTGTTCATGAAATGAGAACGCCGCAGTTTGAAGGGGAAACAAAGCTTGCTTTTTCGTTTAACAGAGGGGAAGAAAGGCTCACGTTTAAAGCGAGTAGCGATCATCTTCTTTGTGGACCTTTAAATCTTGATCACTTAGCGATCCATATGGAGAGGAATGGGGATCATATCATTTTAGATCAATTCGAAGCGGGATCCTTAGCCATGAGGGCGAGTATGGACAAGGATCAAGATGTCTGGTCGATGCCGCAGTTTGAAGTTAATTGGAAATCATGCCATTTAAAAGGGGGGAAAGGCTCTTTTAATGAGAAGGAAAAGAAACTGAAATTGCCCCTTGAAGGGCTTAAAGTGCAACTCGAAGAGCTGAAGACACTCTTTCCTCTATCTGCACTCGATTGGAGTTATTTAACAGGGACCCTCTTTGCCACAGGAGAACTCACTTTTGATTTGTCAAAAGGGCTCAGAAATCTCTCTTTTGACTCTGCGATTAAAATGGTTGGAGAGAACTTTGGAAGAGGGAAGCTCCGTTTAGAAAGCTCAGAGACTCTGCACCTATCCTTTGATCTCGATCAGGGATTTGAAATGAAAGAGGCGAATTTTAACTTCCTTCACCCTCGTTCTAATCAACATTGGGCCAAGTGTCATTTTGATACCTTAGCGTTTGTTAACCAGGAGTGGAAAGGGGAGAATTTTATTTTGATCGTTCCTCCTGAAATGATTCAATTCTTAGGACAGACGCGTTCTTTGCCCCATCTAGGATATGAAGAAGAGCGGTTAATGCTTTTTGATCATCCCGTGCGGTGGGATAATCAAATCGAAGCGACAATGGATTTTACGATTGGAAAAGAATCGCAAGCCCAAGGACATCTTAAAGAGGGGTATTATTGGATAGGGGATAAGGCCTGGTATTTGAATGATTTTGCCTTTGTTTATGAAAAAGAAGCCTTTGACCTTAACCTCAACACCCTTTTTGACGAACACCCGTTTGATCTCAAGGCCCACCTTTCTTTCCTCCCTCACCTCACCTCCAAAATTGTGATTCAAGAAACCTTTCGCGAAGAGCGTGGGAGTGGAAAACCCCTTGTCATTAATACCGGATGGAATGAACAGGAAGGTTTTTATATCCGTAATATTGAGGGGCAAGTCTGTGGGCTCGATTTCGATTTTCACCATAACCCTAGAGAATCCTTTCTAGACAGGGCCGTACTTTCAGGGCAGCTTAAAGTGAATGTTCCCACTTTTGTGAAACTTCTCCCTAAAGAAGTTCAAGAAGCGGTTCAAACCTTTGAAATCGGCAAAGGGTATGAACTTAGTGGAGACCTCACGTTATCTAAGCTAAATTTTGAGGATTCCCATTTTATCGGTTATCTCAAAGGAAAAAACTTTCAGCTTATGGGTTCCGTGATGGGAACGCTATTGAGTGAAATCGCTATCCACCCCCATAACATTGAGCTTACAAAGTTTAACGTGAGTGATGCCTCCGGCATTTTTAAAATGGAATCTATTCGGATCGAGCAGATGCCCGATGAAAGGTGGCACTTAGTCATTCCCGAACTCGCTATTCAAGATTTTCGCCCCAGTCTTCTGAAGAAAATTGGAAAATATCCGGGACGGATTAAACCGCTAACGATTCGGGAACTCTATTTTCGTAATATTCGTGGATATTTAGGAGAGGCTAAAAGTTTTACAGGGAAAGGGGAGCTGAACTTCATCAATACGTTTAAAAGAGATTACAACCTACTCGATATTCCTTTTGAGATTTTGGGACGGTTAGGGCTTGATATGGGACTTTTAGTTCCTGTCCGAGGGGACCTTAACTTCGTTATGGTCGATGGTCGCATTTATCTAACAGAACTCAAGGGAAGTTATAGTGAAGGAAAACGGTCTCAGTTTTTCATTTCTCCCTCTCAACCCTCTTACGTCGATTTTGATGGCAACTTGAATATCAATATCAAAATGAAGCAGTATGTTCTCCTCAAAATTACCGAACCCTTCACCCTTTCTATTGCGGGAACCTTTGAAAACCCCAAATATGGCTTGAAGTAGTGTTTCTGAAGGATCTCCTTAGGTTTGTGTATCCCGCAGAGTGTTTACACTGTGAAGAGGAAGTGGATGCCTCTCATCAGGTGCTATGTAGAGCGTGTTTGGCTCAGATTGAGTGGGTGAATACAAGCTGCATGTGCTGCAAAGCCCCTATAGAGGAAGGGAAACAGTGTCAGAGGTGTCAAAAGCGCCCTATTTACCTGAGAGGGCATGCCTCATTTTTTACCCCTCAAGGACCGATTTTAGCCCTCCAGAATGCTTTTTATCGTTCCGGGAGGGCTGAGACCCTTGCGGCTTTGTTAGTGGTGGGTTTTTCTCCCTTGACCTTTCCGATTCCAGATCTAGTCACCCCCTATCTTCGCCCCAGAAGCGAGGGGTTCTTTCTAAAAAAACAACCGGGCGTCCTATTAGCAAGAGGACTTGCGAAAGCTTTGAATTGTGCGTTTGCCATGCCAAGCCCGCGCTTAGAAGGAAAAAGTGTTTTATTAGTGTGTGATTGGCTTACAAATACAGAATCTATCTATGAGAGTAAACAGCACTTGAAACAGTATTTCCCCAAAGCACTTTATTCCCTCGCCTTGATCGATGCTCGTTAGATCTAAGCTTCGATATTTTGACGTGTCATTTGGATTTGACGCCGAAGGATTTCGTCATGCTCGAGTTGTTTGGCGATTTTTTTCCACGCATGGAGAAGAGTTGAATGGGTTTTTCCCCCGAAGGAAGAGGCGATTTTCATGAGGGATTCTCCAAGAAGTTCTTTGGCTAAATACATGGCAATCTGCCGAGGGAACGCCACTTCTTTTGCACGCGAGCTTCCCCTTAAATCATTTTCACGCACATTAAACATCGAGGCGACGCTGTGCAAAATGCGGTCTACAGAGATTTTCGAACGGGCAGGGGCTTGGAACATTTCGCCGAGTGTTTTATCCACGACTTCTTGGGATATTTCCAAATGCATTAAGCGACAGAAGGCTCCTAAACGGTTAATGGCCCCTTCGAGTTGCCTAACGTTGCTGTAGATATGTTCCGCAATATAAAAAGCGATTTGATTGGGAAGTTTTAGCCCTGTTTGTTCTGCTTTATATTGGAGAATGGCAACACGCGTTTCTAAATCTGGGGTGCCGATATGGGCCACTAACCCCCACTCCATACGTGCAATCATCCGTTCGGAGAGTTGGAGTTGTCCAGGGGGTTTATCGCTGGTAATGACAATTTGCTTATTGGAGTTGATAAGGGCTTCGAACATGTTGCAAAATTCTTCCTCAAAGTTTAAGCGGTTTTGCAAAAACTGAATATCATCGACGAGGAGAATATCTAAATTACGGTAGTACCGTTTCATTTTATCGACAGATTTATTGCGCAAGTGATAGACGAGATCATTGATAAAAGCTTCGGTGGTGATGCATTGAATCTGCATCTTTTTATGGTGTTGCTTCACAAAGTGACCAATCCCATGCAAAAGATGTGTTTTCCCCAGCCCTACACCTCCATGGATAAAGAGAGGGTTATAGGATTTTGTCGGTCTAGAAGCGACAGCTAAAGCTGCCGATTTAATGAATTGGTTAGAAGGGCCCTCAATGAAATTATCAAAAGTGTAAGAGGCATTAAAACGGAGTTCATGCTCCATGTCGGGCTTTTTTTTAGGGCGCATTAGAGGGGTCTTGATGGGCTGCTCTTTTTGCCCCTCTTTGATCAAGAAGGTAATGAGAGGGAACCCTTTTTTATCTTTTGGAAAAAAACTGGCTAAAGCTTCTTGGTAATTATCGAGAAGGTACTCTTGAACGAAAACATTGGGGACTTGCAAAGTAATGGGATCTGAATTTCCGATGCGCTCAATAGGAGCGATCCAGTTTTCATACTCAGCGCGGGAACAGCGATTTTGCATAAAAGAGAGAAAGTCCGCCCATACATCTTCTTTTGTTTCCGTTGTCACACGCTTACCTCTTAAAAGTTATCGACAAAGTTTCCACAGGAAAACTGCGGATTTTTTTTTCGCCGAAACACTACCACCATTACACTCTTTCAGCAACAAAAAAGCTAAACCAACGCGAATTTTAGATGAAATCTCTACTTGAAGCTTTAGATTTTTGATGACACCCCTAGTAGTTTCCTTCATGAGTGCGAAAATGGGTTGCGCCTATCGATGAAAGAATGTTGAGAATGGGATCAACAACAGCTTTTTTCCATGCTTCAAACTCTCCTACAGCTATGCTTAACTTGATATCTATAACAAAAGCTTCATCATCGCTTTTAGGAAAGATCCGAACCGTTCTTTGATCAGAGCTGTTGATCAGGTATTTTCCGATATAGGCTTTTT
>JAKQGT010000318.1 GCA_029556005.1 Chlamydiota bacterium
GTTCGATCGCCTCTTTGGGATCCTTATTATTTGCAAGAAGAACCCAACCTAAACGTTTTAATGTATATCCAAGAAAATACTCCACCGCAGTTTGCCCAAGAACTTTGGGGCCGTTCTTAAGTTTTTTTATCTGATCTTTCAACAAGAGTTCAGCATTATCAAAATCCCTACTTGTCATAAGTAATTGAATCAAAGAATCTGTATCCCCACTTTTCTGAATATGAGGGATGGCTTGCTTAATATCGCCCAACCCCAAGTAAACCAATCCAAGCATCCTTGATCTTCCTTGATTAAACTCTAGGGATAATGCTCGTGAGAAGGTTTCTTCTGCGAGTTTTAGGTTTCCTTGATGATAAGAAAAGGACCCAACCGTAGTTAACAATTTGGCAGCTTCGGATGGCATTTTTACATTTTCTAGATGGCTTACGAGGATGTTTACATGGGGTAAAAGGTTGTATAGTCGTTTATTTGTTAAAGGTTTTCTATCCCAATAGGAAAAAATGGGAACATTTTCTTTTTCTAATTGATAGGTTTCCAAGAAAGAGACTGTTTCGGTTAAAAGTTGTACTTGTTCTTTTGGTGGTACAGTATCTCTAATGACAGTTTGTACGAGAGCATGGATATTTACAGAAGTTTTATTCAGTGTGATCATAGAATAACGATCTAGGAGACCTAGAGCTCTATTAAGCTTAAAGAAACTTGACTCAGTTTTATCTTTTTGTTGCATCCAGTTTTGCAATACAAGGGCTCTTGGAATATTGTGTGGCCCCATAAAACTGCAGAACTGCATTAAGGGGAGAATGTAGGGGGTACAGCTCTCTTCTCTTTCGATAATAGTTTCTAGAGTGATGTTCCATGTCACTTGGACGGTTTTATAATAATCTTGGGGGGGAATTTCAAATTTCCAAAGGATTTGACGTTTTTCTTGAAATTTTTTGATATAATCAGCGATAGAAATTTTTGTTTCTAGAATATAATAAGAGGCTTGAGAAATAGCTAGGGGGAAATATTGGAGGATTCGGGAGAGTTCTTTTGCATCAGGCTCTTGTTCATGAAGCTGAGTGATTTTCATAATAAGTCCAACAGCTTCTTGTGGGCTAAAAACTCCAACTTTAAAAACATGAGCAAAACTTCTCCAGTCGGTGTTTCTGGAAGTAATTATGACATGTCCTCCGCATTTGGGGAGAAGATCCCGGAGAGGCTCTGGATTTGGTGCATCGTCAAAAATGAGCAACCAATTTCCATGTTTTTCAAGATGGGTGGTTACTTTTTTGATGACTGTATGCTTTTCTCCTTCTTCAGGAAGAGAGATATTTAAGTGTGTTGCAAGTGAAGCATAGGAAGCAATTAACGAGCTTTCATTTTCAGATTGGATCAACCAGACAAGTTGGTAATGACTTCCACTTCGATAGGCGTATTGAAGGGCTATTTGAGACTTCCCTATTCCTCCCAGTCCTACTTCTGCTGCAATAACAAGGGGTCTTTGAAAATCCATAGACTCTTCTATTGCAACTAACTCCATTTCACGACCTATAAAATTAGAGTTTCTCTCGGGCAAGTTACTGCGCTCTTTTAAATATTCACTGTTTTTTTCTAAGGAAACAAGCCAATTTAAGGGGTACTCTTTAGGAGAAATTCCTTTTTCAATCATATACTGAGTAGCACGTACCAAGGAAGAAGGCACACACCCAAGCATTGTAGCAACCGGTCTAACGTCGTCTTGAGTACAACCTGGGAATTCTTGCATTAAAAATGCACAGGCAATTTCTAAAGAAAATCCCCCAACATCTATTTTATGAACATTTGGAAGGGTGTAACCTTCTCGATTTCTGGAAGTAATTAATAAATGTCCTTTAATTTGGTGAACCTTTTGATCAGGGTATTTTTGATCATCTAAAATGACAAGGGTATCTTCGTTTTCAGAAAAAGACTCTGCATGGAATGGTTCCTCAGGATGGATCCAAATGACTTTGCTGAATGACTCTTGATAAGTTAGAGCATAATCTTTTGCGAGTTCGGTCTTACCTGTTTTACAATAAACCCCTTCCGGAGGAAGTAATACCAGGGTTTTTACTTTGTCCATAACAAAAGCTTGATGGATCCTTGATTTGAGTAAATCCCGTGAAATAAACTGAGAATGACGAGGTGGAATCATATGTGGATCACTCTCTAGGGGGAAGGTTTCTATTGATGGTGATGAGGAACTTTGAATAGCCTTTGTGTTTGTAGTCATTTTTAAACTCCTTTTAGTTGGATTCCATCCTGAAATTGTTGGATGACAAAGAAACTTGAGAGAATGTTTAGAGCGATTCCACGTACTTCATCTATTTCTTCTGAAGGAATATCTCGAGACTTTAGGAGTTCAATTATTGATTCGTTTGGTGTTTTTTTTGGGTGAAAACTTGTGATCAG
Source organism: Chlamydiota bacterium (assembly GCA_029556005.1). Classification (GTDB taxonomy): domain Bacteria; phylum Chlamydiota; class Chlamydiia; order Chlamydiales; family Simkaniaceae; genus JAAKFF01. The sequence continues at coordinate 2,413 of JAKQGT010000318.1, forward strand.
CTTAAGCAGAGGGATAACCACATCATTTGAAGTAAAGTTTCTTGTTGTTTCAAGAGCTTGAATGATTGGAAAGGTATGTTCATCCCACTTTGCTTTTCCTTGTGAAAGCCCTTCAAGAGCTTGATCTTTTGTGAGTCCATGATTCATAAATTTTTTAACGGTTTGGGCTAGGAGTAAGTTTCCCTTTACATAGGAGCTGAGCTCGGGGTCTTTAAGAATCATTTCAGTGATTTGAGAGGCATTTTTATTTAAACTCAGACTGCTTTCTAGAGGTCCTCTTCCAATGATGATAACATCACAGTGGGGCAGTTCAGAAAGAGGCTCTTTGACGTCATCAAAAATTAAAAGCGCTTTTTTATGGCTTAGAATGACTTTGATATGCTCTAGCCAACTTTCTTTGTAGAAGGGAACGTTTAGGATTTTTACAAGCCGTTGATAGTCTGAAATAGGGTCTTCAAAAGAGATATAGGTAATGATTTCATAATGGTGTGCATAGGTATATGCAAAGTGTTTTGCAAAAGTTGTTTTCCCTGAAT
>JAKQGT010000212.1 GCA_029556005.1 Chlamydiota bacterium
CTAAATTAAACTCGGGGATGCGGGGGACACGAATACGGGCATTTTTTTTCTTTTGAAAAGGGGTGATGCGATATTGAGAAATTAATAGACCTATCGTCCGAATACGGAGGCGTCTGGGGATACGGAAAAAGGTTTTGAAGACCTCATCCATCAGGAGATTGGACTCATGATAAATATCTCCAAGATGGGGGGTTTTTTCCCGATCGATAAAGTGAACTTTCAGATGTTTTTCTAATAAGGGAAAGACTAAGCAGGCTAAGAGGACAGGGCGCTCTAATGTGGGTTGGTGCGGCTCTTGCATCGTTCCATCCGCTTCCTGTAAATAAGCATACACTTCATTTCCATCGGGTGTTTCCAAAAAATCTGCAATCGCAGGAAGCATTTGCTGCATGAGGCCATGATCTGTCATGAGCTTAAAGAAATTATGAGAAGCCCCCGATTCTAACATTCTCAGGACCTCTTCTAGAACGCGGGCAGGGGCACTTTTGGTAATTTCACTCTTGCAATCAACTAAGGCAAGACGCGCTTCTTCATCCACTTCGAAACCAAAACGTGCTTGGAATTTCAAACACCGAATCATCCGGACAGGATCTTGCTTAAAGCGGAGAAAAGGTTGGCCGATCGCTCGCAAGAATTTCTTTTGAATGTCTGGATAGCCTCCAACGTAGTCGATCACCTCTTCTTTTTCCGAGTCAAAAAACAGTCCATTAATCGTGAAATCCCGTCTGAGGACATCTTCCTCCGGAGTTCCCCAAATATTATCTTCTGTAATCAGCTCCTCATTAGCAATATCTCCTGAGCGAAAAGTGGAGACTTCAATGACTTTCCGTCCAAAACGCACATGGGCAAGACGAAATCGCTTTCCGATCAAAATGGCGCTGGGAAAAAGAGTCTTGATCTCTTCAGGTTTTGCAGAGGTAGAAATATCAAAATCTTTGGGTTTTTTTTTGAGCAGCAGATCTCGAACGCTTCCTCCGACGAGGTACGCGGTATAACCAGAAGCACGTAATTTTTCTAGGATATAGAGGGCTTTCGGATCGATATCGTTGATTTCAATACCGTGTTCTTCTTTCGGATACCTTTTAGGTTGCACAGATTCCTCATTAAAATAAAACCTTCGAATGCAAGCAAGTTCGCACAGCATTTCGCGCAGGTAGATAATAAGGATACTAAATGGAAAATTTTTGTAGAAGGGAATAGGTGAATATTATTAAAATGGACCCCTTGAAATCAATCAGAAAAAATTGAATAGGCTCATGAACTTTTCACTTTCAAAAGCCATTGGTGGGGCTCTTCTTGTTGCAGGAACAGCTATTGGAGCGGGGATGCTCGCTCTTCCTGTTGTGACAGGGATGGGAGGGTTTCTACCGGCGACGGTTATCTATTTTATTTGTTGGCTCTTCAGCGCCTGCACGGGACTTTTACTTCTTGAAGTGTGTCTCTGGATGCCGAATGATGCGAATATTATTACGATGGCTCACCATCTTTTGGGACCCGTTGGGAAAATTTCCGCTTGGATACTCTATCTTTTTCTTTTCTATTGCTTGACGATTGCGTATGTTGCAGGGGGGGGAGGATTTGTCGTAGCCCTCTTTGGAGGAAAATTGCCCCATGTTGTGG
>JAKQGT010000278.1 GCA_029556005.1 Chlamydiota bacterium
TCTTTCCTGGTAACGACTTCAGGCACCCTTTTAGATAACGAAGGGGGAGTCCTTACGCGTCTAATCCTTCTTTTTCGAGGCTTCTCGCCTAGATCGCTCTGACAAAATTCCCTAATGTGATGAACCATGATCTTGTGGCCCGCCTCACCTAAAATAAGTGAAAGTTTCCGAAAGCTAACGCCAAGCGTTCTAGCTTCCTTAATGAGCTCCCTATGTTCACAAAGGACCATCCGCTCAACTGAACCCTGTTTTAAACGTTCAATTTCAGCTCTTAAAAGCTCCTTTGCACGAATGCCCTTTTCTTTATTAATCATCACCACTCTCCGATTAGCTATTACCATCATTTGATATAACAACATCTAAGTCTTATCAACTATTCCCTAAGCCTAATCCTAGGCTTAGGGAATAGTGTAGAGACTACTTTTTGCTTGCGTTACAACTTGCCCCAGAATAGCTTAAAAGCATAATCAGCAAACGCTCAATAGATGGGGAGAAAAGGGCGTGCTAACAATTGCGGCCTACAAAAACGAATCGCAAGTAGAGAGCTACTTTAATGAGCATCTAAGTTCAGACGACTACCATTCAGAAGATGGGAAGGTTTTGGGCCAATGGGTGGGAACGCTGACTGAGAAATTTGGGCTAAGCGAAGGCCAAGGCGTAACAAAGGAAGCCTTTAGTGACATCGTTAAGGGAATCAATCCAAAGACTAAGAAATCTTACCTGATAAGAAAAAAATCAAATCGCATCGTGGCGCGCGAGATGCTCTTTTCGGCCCCAAAATCAGTGTCAATCATGGCGATTACAATGCAAGACTCCCGCCTCCTAGACGCCCACCTTAGCGCAGTGTCTAAGGCATTTAAGACCCTTGAGGAACTAGCCCAAAGTAAGGTCCGAAAAGGCCTTTGGATAAACGCAGATGATAAAAGAACGACTGGTAGTCTTTTAGCTGCGCGCTTTACTCATGAGACCTCTCGAACTTTAGATCCCCAGCTTCATACCCACAATGTCGTTTTTAACGTTACATTTGATAAAATTGAAAACCGCTTAAAGGCTCTTGATCCCCATTTCATTTATAACTCCACTGGTTTTATCAGCGAAATCTATAGAAGTGAGCTTGCAAAAAGCGTTAAGAAATTGGGCTATCAAATCGAAGAGGGAAGACACACCTGGAGAATAAAAGGCGTAAGTAAGGAAGTCGAAACCAAGTTCTCAAAAAGAGCAGCCCAGATTGAAAGAGCTGCCACAAAACTAAAAGCTGAAAAGGGAGTGGAGGTAGACACCCGAGGCCGCGCACTACTTGCAAGTCTTACTAGAAAAAAGAAGGACCATACGATTAGTGAAGAAGATTATCTTCGCTACCAACAAGAACAACTTACCAAAGAAGAGTTAGCGGACCTAAATCAAATCCTGAAACAGTCACTTTCATCAAAACTTGGTGAAAAACAAGATTCAAAAGAAGTAGCCAAAGAAGCAATAAATTATGCTCTTCACCATGTGTTTGAACGAGCAAGTGTGGTCCATAAGCATGACCTAATGAAAGAGGCTTTAAAGTACGCAAAAGGCGGCGCCCTGTTAGAAGACGTAAAACTCGCTTTAAATGATCCTAGATTTCTCCACCGCGGGGATTTTGTGATGACAAGAGAAGAGCGCGAGCGGGAAGTAAGGCTCCTTCAGTTCATAAGATCAGGAAAGCGCCAATTTGATCCTCTTGTCTCAAATCAATTTACGTTTTCAAAAACCACTACTTTAGAGCAGAAAAAAGCTATTTCTCAAATCGTCTTATCACACGATAAGTACATTTTTCTAAGAGGCCCCGCTGGAGCTGGAAAAACCTATACACTTAAGGAACTTTCTCAAATAGTTGGGCCAGAGAAAATGGGTTACCTTGCTCCATCATCTTCTGCGGTAGAGAACTTAAAAGAAGAGGGTTTTTCTAATTCAATAACCTTGCAAAAATATTTGCTCTCAAAGCACGCTCAAAATGAAATGCAAAATA
>JAKQGT010000306.1 GCA_029556005.1 Chlamydiota bacterium
CCTTTAGAAGAACGGTGGCAAAAAGCCATCGCCGATAGCGCTTTCCGTGAATGTCAAAAAGTGGCTCAGATTCCCCTTTTATCCAATGACTCGCGTATCTCATTTAATATTGAAAAACAGTCCTTGGAAGAAGGGGCTGAAATGACCTACTCTTTTGAAACAGAACCTGTTGTTCCCAATATCGATCTCAATACCATCGAGTTAGAAGAGGTTAAACGGGAAGAAATTGACGCAAAAACATTAGAAAAGACACTCCACGATATTCAGATGTATTTTGCAGAGTGGGAAAAAGTCTCTGAACGGGCAACCAAGGTGGGTGATTTTGCTGTTGTAGACGTCGATATCATTGAAGAAACCCCTCCTAAAAAAGCTTTAGTCAATGCCCGTTTTGAAGTGAGCAAAGACAAAATGGCTAAATGGATGTATGACCTTGTTGTTGGCATGAAAATTGGAGAAGCTAAGGAAGGAGTGAGTGAAGCAGACAAAGAGGCGACTGAAGAAGAGAAAGCAGCGACCCCTCCTAAAAAAATCCGTCTCACTTTGAAAGGAATTGAAACACCCAAGATTCCTGAAGTCGATGATGTTCTAGCCCAAAAAGTGGGAGCTAAAAATGCGAAAGAGATGAAAGACAACCTAGAAAAACTTCTCAATAAGCAAGCAGATGAAAGACAACAACGCGCCTATAGAGAACAAGTGAGTACTTATCTTCTCGATCACTATCCCTTTGACCTTCCCAAATCTCTCCTTGCCAAAGAAACCCAGTACCGTATTAAACAGCTTGTCTCTGATCCCAGTTTCCAACGTAAAATGATGGGAATGAGTGAGCAAGAGCGCAAAAAAACGATTCAAGATATCGAAAAGCAAGGGGAACGTGCCGTCCGTCTCTTTTATATCTCGAGAAAAATCATTCAAGAGCAAAAAATACAGGTTTCTCCTAGCGAGGTGCATCAAGGTGTCAAGACACCTTTGGAAGCCCTGTTTAGCGATCACTCTGACCACTACACAGCTCAGGAACAATCTCAAGAACAAAAAGCCATTGCGATGTCTCGCCTCATCTTAAGTAAAGCTGAGGACTTTATCATTTCAAAAGCGAAAATTGTTCCTCCTAAACCGAAGAAAAAGGAAGCCACTCCCACTAAAACAAATTCTAAAAAAGAAGAGGCTCCTGCAGAGCAAGGTGAAGCTCCGAAAAAGGGTGAAAAAAAAGCTGCTCCCAAAAAAACTCCTGCTGCGAAAAAGGCTCCAGCTAAGAAAACTACAGCTGCAAAAAAAACAGCTCCCAAGAAAAGCTCTAAATGAGGCTTGACCTGAACCTTATTTGCCGTCTATAAAAGAGAAAAACGCGAATCAAAGGAAACGACATGCCATTAATCCCCTACGTCATCGAAGATACCGGCCGTGGTGAACGCTCGATGGATATCTACTCCCGTCTTCTCAAAGATAGGATTATCTTCATTGGAACCGAAATCAATGACCAGGTCGCCAATGCTGTTGTTGCCCAACTGATTTTCCTAAGGGCTGAAGACCCGAAAAAAGATATCAGTATTTATATCAACTCTCCAGGTGGCATCATCTCCGCAGGGCTTGCGATTTACGATACCATGCGTTTTCTGGGAATCGACATCAATACCTACTGCATTGGACAAGCTGCTTCCTTAGGAGCTCTTCTCCTTTGTGCTGGAACAAAAGGGAAACGGTATTCTCTCCCCCACAGTCGGATCATGATTCACCAACCCTTAGGGGGGATTACAGGAAGCTCAGCCGATATTCACATTCAGGCTCAAGAGATCATCTACCAAAAGCGCCTCCTTGCAACAATCATTGCGGAGCATACAGGACAACCTCTTGAAAAAGTCATTGAAGACTCGGAAAGAGATTACTATATGAGTCCTGAAAATGCTGTAAAATACGGCCTGATCGATAAAGTGGTTACTCCCACCAAAAAACAAAGTGATAAGAAATAAATGAACAAGAGACCGTCCTCTTCTCAAGAAATGGCAGCCTGCTCATTCTGTGGGCGCACCGAAGACTCTGTAGAAAAACTTGTCTCCGGACCAAATGCCTTTATCTGTGACAAATGCGTCCGTTTATGCATGGATATTGTCGAAAAAAAAGCGGTCAAACACGAACTCAAGCTTCTTAAACCCAAAGAAATCAAAGAGCGCTTAGACGCCTATATCATTGGCCAAGACAAAGCGAAAAAAACCATTTCTGTTGCTGTTTATAACCATTACAAACGGATCCGCGCCCTTGCTCAAGAGTCGAGAGAACTGGAGTATAGTAAATCCAACGTCTTACTTCTGGGCCCAACCGGCTCGGGAAAAACCCTGATCGCCCGTACACTTGCAGAAATTCTAGATGTCCCCTTTGCTATTGCGGATGCCACCACACTGACAGAAGCGGGATATGTGGGAGAAGATGTTGAAAACATCATCCTCCGCCTTGTTCAAAATGCCGATTACGACATTGCACGCGCTGAACAGGGAATCATCTATGTCGATGAAATCGATAAGATCCGTAAAACCACTGGGAATGTCTCGATCACTCGTGATGTTTCCGGAGAGGGTGTTCAACAAGCTCTTCTTAAAATCGTCGAAGGAACGGTTGCCAATGTTCCCCCAAAAGGAGGGCGAAAACATCCCAACCAAGAGTATATCAAAGTCAACACCCAAAACATTCTATTTATCGCGGGAGGAGCCTTTGTAAACCTCGAAAAAATCATCGCAAAGCGTCTTGGAAAGGGCGTCATTGGTTTTGATACAGAAGCCCAAAACCGCGCTTTCGATGCCACAGAAACCAACTATCTCCTCTCGAAAGTAGAGACCGAAGATCTCGTGGAATTTGGCCTCATCCCCGAGTTTGTGGGGCGTTTTAATAGTATTGCGAACTGCAACGAACTCACCCTTGAAGACCTTGTTGAAATCCTCGTCAAACCCAAAAATGCTGTCATCAATCAATATATCAGTCTCTTTGCTGAAGATGGTGTAGAACTTGCCTTCACCGAAGATGCCCTCAAAGCCATCGGTGCCAAAGCTAAAAAATCGGACACAGGTGCCCGCGCCCTTCGCATGATCGTAGAAACCCTACTCATGGACCTGATGTACGAAGTCCCCTCTGATCCCACGATCAAACATGTCACCATCGAAGAAGCCACCGTCAATGATGATAAACCCCCCATCATCAAACACTCCAAAGAACAGACAGGCTAACCTGTTTAGAAGATTGTTATGACATTTATTACAAAAACACTTATGCGTTTTGGCCTACCTAGTGGTCCTGCATTTGTATATGAATCTCGAAGAAGGTTTTCGCAAAAATTATGTGTAGGACCTGCTCCTGGAGATATCATCAATGCTGGTTACCCTGGATCTAAATATTATATGAGAAATTTAGAAAAATTTCGGAAAGA
>JAKQGT010000314.1 GCA_029556005.1 Chlamydiota bacterium
TTCAACAGGGACATGATGTTGAAGTAGGAGCAGGAACATTTAACCCCGCAACATTTTTACGTTGTTTAGGGCCTGAACCCTATAATACCGTCTATGTGGAACCCTCACGCCGTCCTCAAGATGGGCGTTTTGGAGAAAACCCCAATCGAACCCAACTCTTCCATCAACTGCAAGTGATTTTGAAACCTTCTCCCCTCGATATCCAAAAAACCTATTTGCAATCTCTCGAAATCCTCGGGTTTAATCTTAAAGAGCATGATATTCGTTTTGTCCATGATGATTGGGAATCCCCTACACTAGGCGCCTGGGGCTTAGGCTGGGAAGTCTGGCTCGATGGGATGGAAGTCACACAATTCACCTATTTTCAATCTGTTGCAGGCTTTGCCTTAAGCCCGATCAGTGTCGAACTGACTTATGGCTTAGAACGCCTCTCTATGATCGTACAAAATAAAGATAATTTTTTTACGATGCAGTACAATGAGCACCTCACCTATGGGGATGTCTACCATCGAAATGAAGTCGAGTGGAGTCATTATAACTTTTATCATGCAACAACCGAGATGTGGCTGCGCCATTTTGAAGATTTTGAAAGAGAAGCAAAAGCCATGGTGAAACTCCAGCTACCGATTCCCGCTTATGATTTTGTGATGAAAGCCTCTCACGCTTTTAATATGCTAGAAGCCCGCGGCATGCTTTCTGTCACAGAACGTATGGGATACATCACACGTGTGCGCGACCTTGCAAAACTCGCTGCAACAGAATACTTAGCTTCAAGAGAAAAACTCGGTTTTCCCTTAATCAAATCTAAAACCGCAAAGGAAAAACAGTCTCCCCCTCCCCAGCTTCCTGAAACCTTTAATCCTCAAGAAAAAGAGGACTTTCTCCTGGAGATTGGTTCTGAAGAGCTTCCTGCCACCTTTGTTCCCATCGGATGTCAAAACCTTAGAAATGCGATAACAAAACTCTTAGAAAATCTCTCGTATGATTCTCTAACTATCTATGGAACTCCCCGTCGTCTGGCTGTTTTAGTGAAAGGACTTGTCCAGGGAACGGCAGATAAAACAGTCACCCGCAAAGGGCCTCCTGTAAACACAGCTTTTGATAGCCAGGGGAACGTGACCAAACAAGGGGAAGGCTTTTTCAAATCCTTAGGCTTTGAAACGCCCCAAACCCTTGATGAAGTGAAAAAAGGAGAGACCCTTTATATCCAAGAGATCAAGGGAAATGACTATCTCATGGCCGACATAGAAGAAAAAGGGATCTCCACTTTGCGTATGCTGAGTGAGTCGCTCCCTTCCTTAATCGCCAACTTAAACTTTCCTAAAAAAATGCGCTGGTCCGATATCGAAACAACCTATGCGCGTCCCTTGCAATGGTTTGTGGCCCTCTTTGGATCCAAAGTTATCCCCTTCGAGCTCGCCCGCCTCTCTTCTGGAAGAATGTCTAGGGGACATGCCCAGCTTTGCGACCAACCCTTCCCCATCGAAAACGCCTCCGATTACGTGAAAAAATGTTTAGAAAATTTTGTCGCTGTCAGCATTGAAGATCGGAAAAAATCGATCCTCGATCAACTGAGCAACATCGAAAGAGAAACAGGGAACACAGCCATCGAAAAAGAGAAGGTTTTGCCTCAGGTTCTCTACCTGTCCGAATGGCCCAAACTGACCTACGCCTCTTTTGATGAAAATTTCTTAAGCGTTCCTCAAGAAGTCCTCACCTCTGAAATGGTCGAACACCAAAAGTATTTTCCCCTCATCAACCCCAAAGGAAGCCTTGCTTCCCTTTTTGTCATTACTGCTGACAACACCCCCAATGAAACGATTAAAAAAGGGAATCAAAACGTCCTTTCCGCCCGTCTCTCTGATGGTGTTTTCCTCTACCAAGAAGATTTAAAAACTTCTCTCGATGCCTTTGCCAAAAAACTGGAAACCATCATCTTCCAAAAAGATCTCGGTTCTGTGGCAGAAAAAGTGATGCGCGTCAAACACCTCACTCTCACTCTCTCCCAACTATTAGCTTTAGGAGAAGAAAAACTCGCCCTTCGAGCCGCCGCCCTTTGCAAAGCTGACCTAGCCACTGAACTTGTCCAGGAATTTACCGACCTTCAAGGGACCATCGGAAAACACTACGCTCTCCACCAAAAAGAAAACCCCGAAGTCGCCCTGGCAATCGAAGAACACTACCTCCCCAAATTTGAAGGAGATGGCCTCCCGACTACCCCTATAGGAACCCTCCTTAGCTTAGCCGATAAACTCGATAATTTAATCAGCTACTTTAAAGTGGGCTTAAAACCCACCTCTTCTAGCGACCCTTACGCTCTCCGACGTCAAACCATTGGAGTCATTAAGATCCTGATTGAAAAGGAACTGAGTCTAAACTTAGAGCTCCTCATTAAAGACGAAGAGCTCCTCGATTTTATCACCACACGTGCCAAAGGGGTCTTAGAAGAATATGGTTTCCAAAAAGATGAAATTGAAGCTTCCCTCCAAGGGAAATGCACCAATCCCTTTGATCAATACCTGAAAACAAAAGCCCTCCATGAATTCCGCCAAAGTGAACACTTCGGCAGCCTTTTTGAGGTGTATAAACGGGCCAAGGGACAAATCGGAAAAGAGAAAAAACAGACCCTTAAGCCCAACCTCTTTCAAGAGCCTGCAGAAAAGACCCTTTATGAGTCCCTCTCCTCTCTAGAAAAGCCCTTGAAAGCGGTCCTCTCTCAAAAGAACTACCAGGGAGCCTTTGAACACCTTGCCAAGCTCCAACCCCCCCTTGCCACCCTCTTCGATGAGGTCAAAATCCTCTCCGATGAGCCCCAAATCCGCTCCAATCGGATAGCCCTTCTCCAGGAGGTTTTTTCCCACTTCTCCCTCCTTCTCGACTTTGGAAAAATCCAAAATATTTAATCCTTAGCTGGTTATAAATGAATTAATAAATTCTTTAAAATTAATTAGAAAATAGTGTATAATAGTAACCAAGTTAACGCATTTGACATAAGAAAAACCTAAAAACCTCCGGGAGTTGCACCCGGAGGTTTTTTTTTGAGTATAAAACCCCTAATCCTATATAGTTTTCGGCCAGAATGGTGGAAAACTTCTATGAAAATACCTGTTTCAGACGCTCCTAAAGCACTAGCCTTTAATTTCTTAGCAGGATTAGGCTATTATATAATCGCTTCCCACTATAAGCTCTATAGGGACGATCTTCTCCATTCCCATCTAGCGATGCATACCATCTCGAGTGTGGTCTACACCTCCATCAAGACTCAATGGAACTCTTCTCAAACCTTTGATGGGATGGATATTCTCCCCATCGCCTCCCTTCTCCTCACCAAAGTGCAAGAGGTGAGCTGGAAAACCCAAATGCTCATCACCACCGTTTTATCTGGATCCCAAATCTCTGCTGTTAAATATTTTGCTGAAGATTTACCCTACACTCTTCCTAGTGGAGGCTTAGATACCAAATGGCTCAGCAATTA
>JAKQGT010000006.1 GCA_029556005.1 Chlamydiota bacterium
ATCAACAACAGTACGGTTTTGTTAAAAAAGACATTTCTAAACGAGCTCAAGCTGCAGTAAGGCCAAGAGAAAAAGAAATAATGAAAAGAACGTCTTACAGACTTAAGGAGCTCGAAGAAAGAGAAAAAGGAATAGAAAAACTAAGAAAGCAGGTTGGTAAGAAAGTAGTTAAAGGAACTCCGTTAACAGCTCAAATGGCTATTCTTTTCAAAGAAAAATTTGGTAACAAAGCTCACGATGTAGCAAAAAAAGCAGGATATGATATTCCCACCTTTGAAGAATTTCAAATCTATCAAAAAAGACCTGACGAATATATGGAATCAGAAGAAGAACTATGAATAACAAAACAATTTTTGATGCCATTGATTTGGAAAAAAACACTCCATATGAGGGTACAAAGGGCTTCATAGAATACGTTTCTGATAATAAGAGTCATTTTGAACCAAAAGAAAAAAGAGGATTTCTATCCACCTTGGGAGATTATGGTAAATCTGCCGTGAAGGGCATTGTTGAGGGCGGGGTTGATTTGCTTGAAGCTTTAAACCCACAAATGGCTTTAGACGACGAAGGAAATCCCTATATTTTAGAAAGTCAAATACTTCCCAAAGTAACTGAATATCTGGATGAAAATCTACCCACAGAAGATGGTTATGTTGAGTCATCAATTAGAAGAGGTTTAAAACAAGCACCCACTGCAATAGCTTTTCCAGGTGCTTCTTTAGCGGCAACTCTTTCACGATCACTTTTATCAGGATTTTTAGGTGAAGGTGTAAAGGAACTTGGAGGATCTGAAAACGCGCAACTCATGGCTGAACTTACTGCTTACATTGGACCGGATGTAACAAAAAAACTTTTGGAAAAGGGTAAAAACAAGGAGATCATTCAGGCTGCTAAAGCTCTGGGTTTGTCAGATGAAGCTATCACACCTCTTATCCAATCTGAGGCGAAACAGGCATGGTTATCCAAGCTTTCACCAAAACGAGGGTTTACTCAAAAAAGTTTGTCAAGAGCACATGAGGAGCTAAAAAATGCTTATTCCAATATAGAAAAATCTTCAGCGGCTAAAGGGGTTTTGCCAGAAAAAAAAGCCATGGATGTGGTTTCAAAGATAGAAACTTCAATGGTTGATATGCCATTTGAGCTTCGGGCAAAGATTGCTCAGGATTTTCAAGATCTTGTCAAGCAACATGTTAGTGGTCAATCACTTATAAATTTTTATGGTGATCTAAACTACTCTATAGGAAATAAAACCAAACAACTGTCTGCGCTCAAACCTATAATAAAAGATGCTTTAAAAAATGTTTCACCCGATTTGGCAAAAGATTTTGAAACAATTAATCAACTTTACAGTCGTTTTTACAAAATTTCCTCACGGCTAAAACCTACGATTGCCAGTGACATAACCCATGGTCTTTTAAATGCATCGGAAGCTATTGCGACGTTAACAGCTCTCACGACAGGGCATTACCCTTTTTTAACAAAAATAGCTGGAGAAAAAGTAATACGAAAACTAGCTCAGCATATGCTGTTAAATCCAAGATTCCAACAACTTGGAGAAAAAATTGTAGACGCAGCTGTTAAAAATAAGGGAGTTGTTTCTTTGAAAGCTGTAAAACTCTTGGCAAAAGAGGTAGAGAAAGATAGTCCTGAGATTGCAAATCAGCTAAGAGATTTAACAGAAGAGGATTTAGAAGAGCTCAAAGATATCTTCAGCCGTCCAAAGGAAAGAGAGTAAATTGACATTCTCCCCATGGCTAAAGCCAG
>JAKQGT010000009.1 GCA_029556005.1 Chlamydiota bacterium
TCAATTTCACACTTCACACCTAAGACTCTTTCCCATTGCCTTTTAAAGGTCATTGCCACATTGCGATCTTGCACTGTTGAAGAAATATAGACGATTGGGAAATCCTCAAGGCGCAACCCTAACTCTTTTAGCCCTTCCTGAAAATACTCTTTCGCAAGGGAGGGATTCTCTTTAATCAGAAAATCAGAATGCATATGACTTGTTAATCGATTGGGCAGAGGGGTGTAAGCGGGTTGCCGTTTTTTAGGAAGAGGGAAAATTTCGATGATTTCTTTTCGACAAACAGCCATCGAGAAAGCTAAACGCATATTCAGATTGTTAAACGGAAAACGATTGACATTGAAACATTCCCAGGAAACTTTGATTAAGGGATAAAATGACGCAGCCTCTTTAAATTCCGCTTCACCAATATCGTCAATCGAAGCTAAATTGGATCCCAAACAGTTTAACTGATTGTTTTTAAACATCTTGATCGCAGGTTTCCCCCTGACTTGAGTAAATAATACCCGATCAATTTTTACATTTTGAGCATTCCAAAATCGATTGTTTTTGGCAAATTCGAAGACAAAGTGACTACTATGTGAGCGTTGGCAAAAGGGTCCATTACATACAAAATCTGCATTTCTTTGAGTGGCCCAGTTAGGATGGATCTTGTCAATCACGTGATTTACAGGAGAATACAGGGTGTTTGCTGTGAGTTCAATAAAGTAGGGAGCTGGATTTTCCAAATCAACGATAAGGGTCTCTTCATCAAGAGCTTTTACTCCCACTTCTTTTAAGGGAACCTCCCCTTTTTTAGCAGCTTTTGCATTTTTAATCGGATAAAAAATGTAAGCAAATGGAGTAGAAAATCCTGGAGAAAGCACTTTTTTCCAAGCATATTCAAAGTCATAGGCAATCACACGGGTATCATTGGACCAATACGACTCACGTATTTTGAAGATATACCGCTTTTTATCTTCTGATACGGTGTAGCTTTCTGCTAGGGAAAGCTTAGGTTTCCCATCATCTCCAATACGCATCAACCCATCAAACAGTAGCTTGATAAGAAGAGAGGATTCTTGATCTCCTCCAATACGGGGGTCTAAAGAAACAACTCCATAACATGGGAGCTTCAGGACTTGAAGCTTATCTCGATCTCCCTGCCATTTTGCAAGTGTGTTGACAATCACCTCTTGAAACAGTTCTCTTTTTTTCTGATCACTATGTTCATAAAGGTAGCTTAAATAGTAACTCCCCTCAAAATTGAGTTTGGAAGAGATCAGTGTCCGATCATAGATCTTTGTCTCGCTGAGCGCTTCCTCAATGAGTCCCCGGTACTGAGGATCATCTGCCCGCATGACAGCAATAACGGTATCATCATCTTTTTCAAAGTCAACACTATAGGGTTTTTCCTGTGAAATACTCTGCTCTGCCACTTTCAAAAAAAGCTCAAAAAAGAGACTAAGAGATTGCAAGGCAATGGTTGCTTGCGACTCAATCGGATTAAGAGAATAGAAAAAGTTCTCTAGAAGCTCTTGATTCCGCAATGAAACATCTTGAAATAGACGTTTAAATTGGGAGAGAAGCTCCCCTTGCTTGAGCATCATCCCCCCATTATAATCTCGAATCTCTCCCAAATAGTTGGTGAGAAAGGAAACCACTTCTTGTCGAGCCAGATAGAGGTTGACTGAAAAATCCATACGTAGAAAGGAAGGGAGCTTAGTAATCTGCAACCGAAAGACGTTGGCCTCAATGGGGTGCTCTTTATCTAAGTAACTGACGATTTGAATCCGGTCAGAAATAAAATGAACCCGCTCATCGGCCTCTTTGAGTAAATCTTGCAAGGGAAGACTGTCTTCTTTTTTGATCCGTAAAAGGACTACTGTAAAAATCAAATCTTCTTGAGAGTGTTGATCAAACGAGACCATCATTTGAGGTAAATCATCCCCCCTTTTTAGCTCTCTAGAAAGCATCAGAATATTGCGCATGGTCTCTTCCTCATTTCTCACCATGAAAAGAGAGGGAACCAAATGTTCAATGCGCTTTTTTAATTCTTCTTCTAAATGCTTCTTTAAAGTCTTTCTTTCCTCTAGTATAAAGAGAGAGCCGTCCTCTTTTTCAAGCTCGACATAAAAGGTCACAATCGGGTTATTGGGTGTTATAAAACGGTAGAATGAGCCCGATACGACGCGTATGTTTGGGACAAACTTTTCAGCAGCTCGCAGCACATGCTTTTCATCGAAAAATTCATACTTATGAAAAAAATTGAGCCCTATACACAGCCCTAAAACCGGCTTCATTCCAAAAGGAAAAGAGAGCTTGGTCGGAAAA
>JAKQGT010000015.1 GCA_029556005.1 Chlamydiota bacterium
ATCAAATTCCGCTCGCAAGATCATCGCGGGGAAATGTGTGGGGGGCCGATGCACTATATTAAGCGAGGGTTGAATTGGAAATGGCTAGCGGGAGCCTTTGCTTTTTTTGGAATGTTTTCAGCATTTGCTGGAGGGAATATCACCCAAGCGCACTCGATTGCAGATGCTCTCTTTGACCTAGCGCATTTTTCTCCTCTCTGGACAGGTCTCTTTTTAATGGTGACGACAGGAGCTGTCCTTTTAGGGGGAATCGGCAGCATTGGCCGCGTTTGTTCCTTACTGGTTCCAGTCATGGCGGGGATGTATATCCTAGGAGGACTCATTATTCTTTTCATTCATGGGGAGAACCTCCTTCCCAGCATTTTGGGGATCGTTAAAAGTGCGTTTAATGGGCAAGCGGCTACCCGAGGGTTTTTGGGAGCCTCGATTATCGCAGCTTTGCAGTTCGGAGTTGCGAGAGGGATTTCTTCCAATGAAGCGGGCTTAGGAAGTGGTCCCATCGCCGCTGCTGCTGCTAAAACAGATGTTCCAGGGAGACATGCCCTCATTTCCATGACGACAGTCTTTCTGTCCACTCTTGTGGTGTGTACCATTACAGCTCTTGTGATTTCTGTAACAGGGGTCCTTGGAGAGGTCGATAGTCAGGGGATGTTACTCAATGGAGCCCCCCTTGTGATGGAAGCCTTTCGCTCCACGATTCCTTATGGAGATGTGATTGTGGCTATTGGACTCATCCTTTTTGGGTACTCTACAATTGTGGGGTGGTCCTACTATGGGGAAAAATGTGCTGAGTATCTCTTTGGACTCCGTTCAATATACCCTTTCCGCATCCTTTTTTGCCTTCTAGCTTTCTTGGGGACGCTCCTTAGCATTGACATCGTTTGGCCTCTTGTAGATATTATGAATGGTTTAATGACCCTTCCCAACTTGATTGCCCTTTTTGCCCTTTCAGGAATCGTGGTTAAAGAATCTCAAACCTTTGAACTCCTTTTACGTTATGAAAGTCATCGAAACAAAACGGCTGATCTTGCGCCAACTGACACTTAATGATGTCGACAATCTTCTCCTGATCTTTGAAGATCCGATTGCCATGCGTTTTTATCCCGGTACTAAAACCCGGGAAGAGGCGATTCAATGGATCGAAAAAGCCCAAAAAAACTTTGCCGAAAAGCGGCAAGGTTTTTTTGCGTGTGAACTGAAAGAAACAGGGGAGTTTGTGGGAATTTGTGGAGTGCTCATTCAACCCCAAGTCGATGGGCAAGATGAAAACGAAGTAGGGTATCTATTTGTTCGGAAACAGTGGGGGAAAGGGTATGCGACAGAAGCCGCCCGTGCTTGTCTAGACTATGGGTTTCATACCCTCGGCTTTTCCCGCCTGGTCTCTATCATCGATCCTGGAAATACCGCTTCCATCCGCGTTGCAGAAAAAAACGGCCTCAAGAAAGAAAAAGAGGTGACCTACAAAGGACGCCGCGCAGATCTCTACGTACTTAACAAATTATGTCTCTAAGCGTTTATATACTCAAAAATTTTAAAAGTTGTATTTTCGGCTGTGCTAAAGCAATGCAGTTCTTTTCTTAGTTTTTTATATATTGTTGAAAAATTCATGTAAACCTGTTTTTATACAGAATTAAGTCATGTAATAAGGTTTTTGAGATGGCAAAAATTTTGGTTATTGGGGGCAATTCTGGTATAGGTTTAGCAACGGTTGAGTTATTTAAAGAACATCAGCATGAAGTACAAAGTGTCAGTCGCTCGAATCACTTTGATTTTACAAAAAAAGAGAGGGTTGAAGAGTTTTTCAAACAACATACAGATTTTAATCAGGTAGTTGTCACAGCAACCACTCCTTTGGTGATAGGCTCTTTTAGGGAGTTAGACATTGCAGATGCAAGAAATAACTTTGAGAAGTATTGGGGGATGGTTCACGTAGTTTACTATGCTAGTAAACCCAAGTTGCTACCTAGATAGACATATCTCTCACAC
>JAKQGT010000020.1 GCA_029556005.1 Chlamydiota bacterium
GGGCGGGTTGCATCTCCTGATTTTGGCCCTGCATGGTCATCGAACCTTTGCCGTTTTCGATTTTGGTCTTGATCAAAACGTTTCCACCGACACTTTGCTTTTGCGCATAGCGATTGTTTTCGGAGTCGTAAACAAAGGAAATATTCAACGCGGTACCCATCACATTGGCATCCATGGAGATTTTGGCAGTTTTGATCTGAGCCACTTTCTCTTTCCCGTATTTCTTGAGAGTATACTCAATGACTTCCGAGCGCCTATCCATACAGATATCGACGTCGATATCGGGATAAGACATCCGCTCTGGGTTAATAAAACGCTCGAAGAAGAGATTAAACCTTAAGGGCTCGATATCGGTAATTCCGATCAGATAGAGGATAATAGAACCTGCTCCAGATCCCCTTCCAGGCCCTACAGGAATCCCCTGTTTTTTGGCCCAATCAATAAAATCATAAACAATCAATAGGTAGTCACACATCCCTTTAGAGGTGATGATCTCAAGCTCGCTTTCTAAGCGCTTTTTCACGACCTCCATTGGATCTTCTTGAGGATATTTTTCCTGAACTTTTTCGAGACGCTCTGGAGTGTAACGTTTAGCAATTCCCTCAAGACAAAGTTTTCTTAAGTAATCCGCAGCTTCTTTAACCCGCTCTTTTTCACTCACTTTTTTTCCCTCTAAATGGGGAGGAATGAAAACGGGATAAAATTTCGTTTTAAAATCGAGTTCTAACACGCATTTTTCAGCAATTCTTTCTGTCATGCTTATGGCTTCAGGAATGTCTGCAAATAACGCTGTCATTTCTTCTGGGGATTTAAAATAGAGTTCGTGTGTGGGAACCACCTTCCTTTTTGGGTTCAAACTGCGCCCTCGCACATTTCCAAAGGAGTCTCTCTCTATAATCTCACAGGGTTCTCCTGACTGCACGTTCATGAGAATCTCATGGGCTTTCCAATCTTCACGCCGCATGTAGTGGGTCCCATTTGTGGCGACCGTAGGAATCCCACGCTCTTTAGATAGGGCAATCAGATGAGAAACGACTTTTTCTTGGTTTTTAACCCGCTCTAAATAGTTTTGATAAAGCCAAGACTCTTTATCAATTCCTTCAGCACGAATATGCGCTTCGCTCATAGAATGACGCTGGAGTTCAAAATAAAAATCCGACCCATAGACCTTCTGACTCCAAGCAATTTCCTCTTCTAATTCTTCAGCACGCTCATGAATGATAAACTGCGCTAACCGACTGTGCAAAGGGCCTGAAAGACAAATCAGCCCTTCAGAATAGGTTTCCAAAATTTCTTTATCGACACGGGGGGTATAGTAAAATCCTTCCAAATAACCAATCGAAGAGATCTTACAAAGGTTACGGTATCCCGTGCGGTTTTTAGCAAGTAAGATCAGCGGATATCCTACCAAGTGACCAGAAACTCTCTTCTTGTCATGGCGAGAGAGAGGAGCCACGACGATTTCACATCCAATGATGGGCTTTACTTTGACTGCTTTACAAGCCTTAAAGAAATCTACAGCTCCAAACATGTTGCAAAAATCTGTAAGAGCTAACGCTTCCATCTCATAGGTGGCAGCTTTTTCCGTTAAACTCTGGATGGATGCAGTCGAATCTAAGATGGAATATTGAGAATGTACATGCAAAGGAACCCAAACCATGAGTCTATGAACCTATGAGGTTTTTAAGCTTCAATGGCTATTTTAGGTTTTGCCCGTTTTCCCCACAAGGGAAGAAGAAACCCTACAGCAACGACCCCACAAATAGCGAGGAGAATAAAAAAGCCTGACCATCCAAAATCTTGGGTCACTTTCCCAACAGGCCACCCAGCTGCTGCTGCCCCTGCATAAGCAAAAAGACCCGCAAAGCCTGTAGCTGTTCCTGCCGATTCTTTTTCTGCCAGTTCAGCTGCTGCCATTCCAATCAACATTTGAGGACCAAAAATCAAGAAACCAATCAAGAACATCAGCACCGACACAAGAACAAGACTTGCAGAAGGAACGAGCCATAAGGCGAAAAGAACACCAATAATCCCTAAGCTAAACAAGACATTAACAGGCCCACGCTTCCCTCCAAAAATAGTATCTGAAAGCCACCCTGCGGCCAAGCTTCCAAAAATCCCCCCAATTTCAAACCAAAAGACACAAGAACCCGCAACCATCAATGTAAAGCCTTTCTCTTCCATTAAATAAAGCTGAACCCAGTCATTAATCGCTGTACGGATGATATAAACAAAAAAATAGGAGATCGCAAGAATCCAAATAAACTTATTCTTAAGAACATGCTCAACAAGAATTTCTCGAGGAGTTAAGTTTTTTACCTCTTCACTATCTTCCCTGCTTTTTTCACTATGGTAATCGTTGCGAAATTTTTCAATCGAGGGAAGACCTACCCGCCTGGGATCATCTCGCAAACGATTGATTAAAAACAGGCCGACAATGATCGCTAAAAACCCCGGGAAAAACATCGCATAGCGCCACCCAAAATGATGAATAGCCAGTGCACAAATGACAGGGATTAAAGCACCTCCAATATTATGAGATGTATTCCACACCCCCCACCAACGGCCACGTTCTGTTTGAGAATACCAATAGGTGAGCAATTTGGCGCAAGGAGGAGATCCCCATCCTTGAAATAATCCGTTTAAGGCTAAAAACAACGCAAACAAAGATATGGTAGAGGAAAGTCCAAAAAAGATATTGAAAACCCCTGTTAAAATAAGCCCTATCCCCATGAAATAACGGAGATTTGACTTATCGGAAAGAATTCCACTTAAAAATTTACTCACACCATAACTGATCGCAAGGAGGGTCCCTAAAATCCCCAGTTGGCTTTTTTCAAATCCCAGCTCAGTAATCAGAGCAGGCATCGCAAAAGTAAAACTTTTTCTTGTGAAATAGAAGAGAGCATATCCGATATACATGCTGTAAAAAACGCGGATACGCCAGTAGCGGTATTTCTTTTTGATTTCGTCTTCGCTTCGAATTTCGTCTGCAGGTGGCTCTGGTTTCAGGACATCTAGAACACTCACTACTTCAGCCTTCAGTTACATGCATTTATCATTCATATTTTTACGACCCTACCGGGGTTAGGTTAAAGAAATAATCCTTCGAAGTCAATCATTTTTACGGTTATAATTTGCCAACTAAGGAAGATATAATGTAAAATAATTAGTGGAAAAACGAGGTAAAAGATGACTTTTTTTCCAGAACCCCTTAGACCCTCAGAAGGACGCAAAGAAGAACACCTCATTGTCGATCCCATTGAAGCTGACAAAAAGGCCAAAGAAAATGGTGCCGATTGGCAACTTCCAGAAGAGAAAAAAAAATCAGCTATGTATGGGGCTCTCCTCACTTTCATTAACAAGCTCACCTCTTTTTTTACACGCAACGAAGGGGATAATCTGGAAACCGTTTCCCAAGACGAAATGGTCAATGGAGTCCAAGCTCTCAAGCAAATTTTTCACCATTTAAAAGACTCGGACCAAAGTGAAAACTCTAAATTTTGCCAACATTTTTCCGAAGTATGGCACATTCTTTATCAAGGACTGCAAATCTTATCTCGCACAAAACGCAAAGCTTATATCAATGTTCCCAAATTAATCGCCTTGATCCATGATATGGATCATTATCCCCCCAACGAAGATCATAAACTAGGATTCTACCTAGGAAATTATGCGGGAGAAAGTTGGCTTCCCCTCCCCTTCAGGGATATTCTTAAAAAACTCTATACAGATCATCGTGTCAACCAACACAATAGCACCCTCTCCAAATGGATCGATTTAATTACCGAAATCTTGCAAGGATAAACTTGTATCTCTATATTAACCCAAGTTGCTAACTAGTGTTACTGCTAATTTGGAAAATAAAATATTCAAGAAGAATGGATTTTGACGAGCCAATAGCCAATGCGCTATTGGTGAGGAAAAAAATATTCTTTTTGGAGATTTTATTCCAAAGAAGGAGTGACAATAGGTAGCAAATTGGGTTATAGTATACATTAATGAAATACGCGCAACCTAAAGGAACGTTTGATATCATTCCGGAAGAACTCAAGCCGGAAGATCAATGGAAAGAGTCGTCTCGGTGGCAATACCTCGAGTCGATCATTCGCACACTTGTCCGAGATTACGGGTACCAAGAAATCCGTACACCCCTCTTCGAAAAAACCGAGCTTTTTGTGCGCGGAGTTGGGGAAACATCCGATATCGTTTCTAAAGAGATGTATACCTTTTTAGATAAGGCTGAGCGCTCGATGAGTCTGCGCCCCGAAGGGACAGCTTCTGTGATGCGCGCTTTCGTACAAGGGCAACTTCAGCAACTGGGAACTCTCCACAAATTCTTCTACATTGGTCCCTTCTTCCGCTATGACCGTCCTCAAGCCGGACGCTTTCGACAGTTTCATCAATTTGGGATCGAAGCAATTGGGAATGGAAAACCTGAACAAGATTTTGAAGTCATTGAACTTCTCTATGAACTCTATCGGCGTTTAGGATTAAAAAACCTCAAAGTCCTCCTCAATACTTTAGGGGATGCTTCCTGCCGCACTCAATACAAAACAGCCCTTCTAGAGTTTTTAAAACCCCACTTCCATACACTATCTGAAGAGAGTCAAGCTCGCTTTAGTAAAAATCCCCTAAGAATTCTGGATTCCAAAGATAAAAATGAACGAGCCCTTCTTGAAAAAGCTCCCTCAATACTCGATTTTTTATCCCTAGAGAGTAAAAACCACTTTGACGCTCTCTGCACCCTTCTCAAAGAACAAAACATTCCTTTTATCATCGACCCCCAATTAGTCCGGGGCTTGGACTATTACAATCATACTGTTTTTGAAATCACCTCCGATATTCTTGGAGCCCAAAATACCATTGGAGCCGGAGGGCGTTATGATGGATTACTGCCCGCTGTTGGTGGACCAGACCTCCCCTGTATTGGTTTTTCTACAGGGATCGAACGTATCCTGCAAACGATGGAAGGACAAAAGATCCCCTTCCCCCAAAAAGTAGGACCCGTTATCACCTTAATCTCTCTTGGAGAGGCTGCAAGCAAAAGAGCTTTTAAGCTCCTCTATGAGCTGCGTCATGCAAGCATTCCAAGTGAAATGATCTCCGATAAAAAAATACAAAAAGCTCTGCAGCTGGCTGAAAAAAGCCACACCTCTTTTGTTGTTATCCTTGGAGATGAAGAAATTTCCAAAAATAGCGCTCAAGTCAAAGCCATGCAGTCACGTGAAACCCTGGAACTCCCTCTAGACAAACTTGTCGAGCACTTCAAAAAGCAGAGCTGATGCATGAAAATTAGTTGAAGAAGTTATTCTCAAACAACTTTTGAAGTTGTTTGAGAATGTTCATAGGAGAGAAGTTCAAGGCGCCTGATGCAGGCAACCCTGGAGAGGGTTGTCGAAGGAAGGCAACGTAGAAATTTTCCCTAGGAAAACTTAATCAATAAATTTTCATGCGTTAGACCTGCTTCCAAAGAGAAGTTGTTTGAGTATAAGAGGGTAAAATGGTAACCTCTTTGAATAATGTAGAGGCTATTTTACCCCCTTAATAGGCTTAAATATGGACTATAGACGAACACATCATTGCAACGCCCTAAGAAAATCACACATTGGAGAAACCGTTACCCTCTCGGGGTGGGTGCATCGCCGACGGGATCATGGGGGACTTATTTTTATCGACCTCAGAGACCGCTATGGGTTAACGCAACTCATTTTTGATCCTGAGATTTCCAAAGAATCGCATGATGAAGCCTCTAAGTTGCGCTCAGAGTGGGTGATGACTGCGCAAGGAATTGTCCGCCCTAGGGGAGAAGGACTGATCAACCCCAAGCTCGCTACAGGGGAAATTGAAATCGAGGTACAAGCCTTTGAAGTTCTCTCTAAAGCCAAAACCCCTCCCTTTTCTATTTGTGACGACTCAACCGAAACTAACGAAGAGACCCGTCTCAAATACCGCTACCTAGATATTCGTCGGGGTGACATCACAGAAAAACTCGTCATGCGCCACAAAGCCATGCTCGTGACACGTCAATTTTTTGACTCTCAAGATTTTATTGAAGTCAGTACACCCATCCTCGCCCGATCCACTCCAGAAGGAGCCCGTGATTACTTAGTCCCCTCTCGTATCTATCCGGGGAATTTTTATGCCTTACCGCAATCTCCCCAACTCTTTAAACAACTTCTGATGCTGGGAGGATTAGATCGCTACTTTCAAATCGCCCCTTGTTTTCGTGATGAAGACCTCCGCTCGGATAGACAACCCGAGTTTACACAAATCGATATTGAAATGAGTTTTGGGTACCCTGAAGATATTCAAAAACTCATCCATGGGTATTTCCAAGTCCTCTTTAAAACTTGCCTCGATTTTGACATTCCTGACACCTTTCCTACCATGAGCTATGACGATTGTTTAGAGCATTATGGAACAGATCGCCCCGATTTGCGCTTTAAAATGCCCCTCGTCCGCATTGATGCGATTGCAAAACGGTCAGATTTTACTGTTTTCAAAGAGCAACTCCAACAAGGAGGGTGTGTGAAAGCCCTCTGCGTAAAAGGGGGAGCCGAAATCTCACGAAAAGAAATCGACCGCTATACCCAATTTGTAGGCAAGCTCGGGCTAAACGGATTAGGATGGATGAAACGGCAAGAGGAAGGGTTAAGCTCAAGTATCGTTAAGTTTTTCTCTCCAGAACTTCAAAAAGAATTAGAAGACAAACTCGAAGTCGAAACCGGGGATCTCCTCTTATTTGCAGCAGCAAAAGAAAGCATTGTCAACCAAGCCCTTGACCACTTACGGCGCCTCATTGCCCGGGAGCGAAAGCTCATTGATCCGAAAGCTTTAGAATTTTTATGGGTCACCGATTTCCCTCTATTTGAATGGGATGCAGAAGAAGGGCGCCCTCAAAGCGTACATCACCCCTTCACCACACCCCATCCGGATGATATCCCCCTCTTTGAAAGCGACCTTTTGAAGATGCGATCCCATGCTTACGATATCATCATTAATGGATACGAAGTAGGCGGAGGGTCTCAAAGAATTCATGACTTTGAAATACAAAAAAAAGTTTTTGCGGCCTTAAAGCTTGACCCTCAAGAGGTGAAAACAAAATTTGGCTTTTTTACAGACGCCCTTCAATACGGAACTCCCCCCCATCTCGGTATCGCTCTGGGATTTGACCGATTAGTCATGATTCTTACCCAAACAGAAAATATTCGCGATGTCATCGCTTTTCCCAAAACCCAAAAAGCTAGCGATTTAATGATGCAAAGTCCTTCTAGTGTGAGCCCTAAACAACTCAAAGAATTGGAAATCCAAGCTGAGCCAAAAGAAATAACTTGGATATAAATCCCATTCTGAATAAATTTGGATATCTAAGAGTACTCTAAAGGAGTGTTAATGATGTTTCGTAGATATAAATTTTTATCTCTATTCTCAATAATGAGCTTTTTATTACTACCAGCAGCTTATTCCAAAGCTCCAGTAGAGAAGGAGCAAAAAGACATATCCTTGGAGGAGATGAAGGGGGAAAACGGAAAAGTTGATATCAACAAAGTTTCTGAGGCCTTCGGACACCTCATTGGAAAAAACCTAGAATCTCTCGGTTTTGAATTTGATATGACACAAGTCATTAAAGGAATGGAAGACTCTGTCGCAGGAAAAGAGTCTCCGATGAACGAAACGGAATGTGTCCAAGCCATTTCCATCGTTCAAGAAGAAGCATTCCAAAAGCTCGCCAAGAAAAACCTCGATGCTGCCAACCAATTTATGACAGCTAATGCTAAGAAAACGGGTATCGTCGAACTTGAAAAGAACAAGTTACAGTACAAAGTGGAGCAAAAAGGGACCGGCACAGCCGTTGAATCTCACTACTCCCCTATGATCCGTTACTCAGGACGTTTCTTAGATGGAAAAGTCTTCGGAGCTTCTCAAGAAGATGAACTCATCTCTTTAGATGAAACAATCCCTGGCTTCAGTCAAGGCATTGTGGGGATGAGAGAAGGAGAAAAGCGCACGATCTATATCCATCCCGATTTAGGCTATGGAACCAGTGGCTACCTTCCCCCCAACTCCCTCCTTGTGTTTGATATTGAACTTGTCAAAGCCAATGCCCCTCACGAACAAGAAGACTCTCTTTCTTCGATTCCTGAGGAAGGAATGCGGGAAATCGCTGTTCCAGATGAGAGCAGTGAAGCCATCCGCTAATACTTCAAACCACTCAAACCTCCTAAATCTTGCCGTGTTTTAGGAGGTTTATATTTTTTATGAAAATCATTCTCTACCGTCCTCAAATCCCTCAAAACACGGGAAATATCGTCCGCACATGCCATGCAACTGGCTGTGATCTTGTTCTTGTCCGTCCTCTAGGATTTAAAACCGATGATAAAAGCCTCAAACGGGCCGGACTCGACTACTGGGAAGGCGTTTCGGTTACTTTCATTGACAACTTAATGGAATATCTAGAAGGAGAGTCAGCCCCCTTCTACTTTTTCTCCAGCAAAGCCTCTCAAGTCTATTCCGGTATTCCCTATTCAGAAAACTGCACCCTGATTTTTGGCTCTGAAGTTTCAGGACTCCCCCCTCAGTTTTTCGAAAAATGGCCAGAAAAATTCCTAACGATTCCTATGCGAAAAAATAGCCGCTGTCTCAATCTCTCTAATACCGTTGCCATTGCTGTCTATGAAGCCCTCAAAGGGCAAAATTTTTCCCCATTGCTCTAACTCCCCACTTCTATTTTTAAACACCTTTAGCTATATACACAAGTATGAGACCTTTAAGCCGCACACTCATCCTGACACTCTATGCCATCTACATTTTAGATCTGATGGGACTCGTTTTCGTGTATGTTGTCATTCCTCCTCTCCTTCTCGATCCCCATGCTTCTATGGTCTCTTCAACTCTCTCCCTATCCTCACGCAATATTTTGATTGGACTCCTTGTAGCAACCTATCCTTTCGCCCAGTTTTTTGCAGCCCCCACTTTGGGAGATCTCTCTGATCGTTTAGGACGGCGCAGCATCTTGCTATTGTCCACTCTGGGAACCGCTCTCATGTTTATCCTATCAGGTCTCTCGATTGTTTTAGGGAGTGTGACCCTCTTATTTATCAGTCGGTTCTTAGCAGGGATCTTTGCTGGAAACTTATAGCTTCCCCGACTGTTGCTTGCGTAACCGTTAAGTTTCCAGCAAAGATCCCTGCTAA
>JAKQGT010000023.1 GCA_029556005.1 Chlamydiota bacterium
CTCAAATGCTGGAGAGGAATAGCAACGCGTTATGCTAAGCACCCTAGTTCATTCCTAGCTGCAGTATATATAAGGTGTAGGGTATTATGGACTTGTTAACTTGACGACACACTATCTAGCGCCAGGCATTTTACAGGATAGGAGGGAAATAATGCCAGACAATTGGAGGGGGGATTGAGGGTACTTCATCCTTGTTAAAATTGATAAATTTTATTAGAAAATGGTAGGAAGAGGTTGTAAAAAAACATGACTCGTTTCAACTGGTTTTTAAAAAAAATTCCCTTTCTACTTTGTTTTGCCCTCGTTGCCTATGGGGATGAGGGGTATAAAATGATTTTAGAGAAGGCCTATGAGATGCCTGATGCCCAAGAAATGCGTGTATATCAAGATGTGATTTTAGATTGTGGGAAAAATGGGGAAGCTAATTTTACCATTAGTCTTCCTAAAGAGGTCCCGCAAGAGGGGCTTCCTTGCATTTTGATCGTAGGGGGACTGAAAACGGGAAGGGAAAGCTTACAGTTTATCCCTGATCATGGGGGGTATGCCCTTGTGGCTTATGAATATCCCTCCACGCTTCAAAACTTACGCAAGATCAATATCCTGTGGAATCTTTATGCGGTAAGAAAAGCTGCGCTCGATGTTCCTCCCCAACTCCTCTCTATGATCCATTATCTTCAAAAGCAGTCTTGGATCAATCAAGAACCTATTAGCATGATGGGGTATAGTTTTGGATCGGTTTTTATTCCCATCACCTATGTCACAGCTAGAGAGCACGGGATCAATTTAGGTCCTGGTGTGATGGCTTATGGAGGGGCAGGAATTTATTGCCTGTTCAAAGCCAATTTGCCCGTTCCCCAGTTCTTAAAGCCCCCCATTGCTATGATGGCTGCTGCAACATTTAAGCCCATTGATCCCATTATCTATGCTCCTCGAATGAAAGGGGATTTCCTAATCATTAATGGAATTTACGATACGCAAATTCCGCTAGAGTGTGCTCACCGGCTGCAGGAACTTGTTCCTGAGCCGAAAAAAGTGATCAATCTCGAAACAGAGCATATGCATCCCGATAATATGGAGCTCACCCTTCGCCTCATCAAAATCAGTCGTACATGGATCGAAGAAAAACGCTCTCCTAATCCCTAGACAGTCTCTTAGAGGGTGTTTAAAAACTCATTCCAGCCGCCCTTTCAACCGTGAAGTGCGACAGATAGACAAACTAAAAACTGGTCAGAGATGACTAACCCTTACAGTGCTTTTTATGAGAAACAAATGTAGGAGGAGAAATGCCCAAGGGCTATCATCATCTGACCAGAGATAAAAGGTGCCAGCTGTACACCTTAAAACCAAGAGAAGAAAGTATATCTTTAATAACTAATGAATTAGGAGTGCATCGATCAACGATTTATCGGGAGATGCATCGAAACTCAGGTGAATTAGGATATCGCTATAAACAAGCTGATAGGAAAGCTAAGACAAGGCGCTACTATGCGAGCTGTCGTAAGATAAAGATGAAAGGAAAAACAATCTCGATCATCAAA
>JAKQGT010000062.1 GCA_029556005.1 Chlamydiota bacterium
TGATGATAGGTGATGTGTAATAGGCCAAATAGATAGGGTAAAAGAAGAAAAACACCCCAGGTATGGTAAGCCTTCTTCCGGCGCTCTAAAAATGCGCTTACTGCTAGAAGATTTACAAACATGACCCAAAAAGAAAGGGCAAAAATTCCGCCTAGAGCAGCCATCTGGGATCCGATGGGGAATGCTGCCTGAGAAAGCCCCACTGGATTCCAAGCAAATCCACAAACAATGTGGAGCCGACTCCATTCCATAAGCGTCCAAAGAGCAGCGATCCCTAAGGATCTGCGGATTGTGAGGGGAGGTTTTTTGGGGAAAAAGAGAGACAGAATTCCGAATTCTAACCCTAAGCCGAGAGAGAGCCCTATGTAAACAAAGATAATATAGACCCCTTGGTATGTGGGGGAGGCTAGCCATGATAGCTGAATAAGTTGAACCAGAAAGAACCACAGGAAACTATATAAAAAGCGTTTCTTCATTTGGAATAAGGAAACCCAAAAAAGAGCAAAGCCACACGCACTAGCAAGGAGTGAAATGACCGGGCTTGTTTGGGGTTGACCGAGAGCAACAATGAAAAGGCTGATGATAAAAAGAGGTAAAAATTTTTTCATAACCAAGTTGCTACCTAGTGTTACTGCTAATTTGGTAAATAAAATCTCCAAAAAGGAGGGATTTTAACGAGCCAATAGCCAATGCGCTATTGGTGAGGAAAAAAGACCTTCTTTTTGGAGAATTTATTCCAAAGAAGGAGTGATAATAGGTAGCAACTTGGTTTTTTTTTATATGCATTTTTTTAAAGCGGTTCGAGGTTCGATCAAGAAGTAAAGAAGGGCCCCCATGATCGAGAGGTTTTTCATAAACATAGCCATTTGAACTTGAAAATGACTCCCCAACTCAAACCAAAAGGGATGAAAAATAATTGTGGTCGGAATGAGAAAAATTAAAAGGAGAAAGGCACCTAAGCGCATCTTAAGGTTTACAATAACAAACAGCCCTCCCACGATTTCTAAAAAAATCGCAATCCCTATTAATAGGGGGGAAAGGGTCACTAGTAATTGCATCATATCACTTGAAACCACTTTGCCTTCTAAGTAGACATGCCAATTGCAAATCATCCGGACAAGACTTTCTACAGTGTCGGACCAATTAAAAATTTTACTCACGCCTGCTACAACAAAAATCAATCCAAAAAACAATCTAGCAATAAATAAAAACAGTATTTTCATGACCCCATGATCGCAAATAGAGCGATTATCCGCAATTATACTCAAACAACTTCAAAAATTGGATTTTCGGCTGCGCCAAAACCAACTTTTGAAGTTATTTGACTCTGCACCCTGTTCATTATCTAGTTCTCTGGTATACTGTTTGAGATGAAGAAATTTCGAGAATACCATCTCTTAAAAATTTTAAAAGAGAGTGAAAAACTTTCCCTCCCTTTGGATGGTTTTTTAAGACGCTATTTCAAAGAGCACAAAGCTGTCGGCTCTAAAGACCGTCAGGAAATTTGCGAAACCCTTTATGGAATTATCCGGTGGCGCGGGCTCATTGATGTCTACACCTCAAAACCTGTTTCTTGGGAAAAACGCCTAGAGACTTATCTCAATCTGTCCAGTAAAGATCATTCAAAGCTCCCCCCGCACATTAAAGTCAGCTTCCCCAAATTTCTTTTTCACCGCCTTGCTGAAGCTTACGGAGAGAAAAAAGCTCTGGAGTTTTGCCGAAATTCTAACAACCAAGCTCCTACAACCATTCGAGTCAACCCTCTCAAAATTCTCCGTGAAGCGCTGATGGAAAAATGGAAAACTCTCTATGAACTCTCTCCTTGTCACCACTCCGCGTTGGGGATTTCTTTTAAACAACGGATGAATTTTTTTGCCCTTCCTGAATTTAAAGAGGGGCTTTTTGAGGTTCAGGATGAAGGAAGTCAATTGGTAGCCGCTCATGTTAAAGCTCTCCCAGGAGATCACGTTCTTGACTATTGTGCAGGATCGGGAGGAAAAACCCTGGCCTTTGCTCCTCAAATGAAAACTCAAGGGCAAATCTACCTTTATGACATCCGCCCTTATGCTCTCCAAGAGGCTAAAAAAAGACTCAAACGTGCAGGCATTCAAAATGCACAAATCCTGGATGAAAAAAAGTTAAAAAAACGAGGGTTTGAAAATCGGATGGATTGGATTTTACTCGATGTCCCCTGTTCGGGAACAGGCACTCTGAGAAGAAATCCCGACATGAAATGGAAGCTCACCCCAGAGACCTTTACTAGACTTGTCGAGGAGCAACGAACCATCTTCCATTCGGCATTAAAATTTTTGCATCCCAAAGGAAAAATCGTCTATGCTACCTGTAGTGTCATCCCTGAAGAAAACGAACAGCAAGTGTCTTATTTTATAAAAAAATACGATCTAAAATTAGTAGAGCCTCCCTTCCTATCTTTTCCAAAAGATGGAGAGATGGATGGATTTTTTTGTGCTACCTTGGCTAAAATATAATAAAAACCTGAATTTTGAGTTTTTCTTATAGAGAAAAATCCAAAATTCAGGTTAAACACATGGATATCGGATGAAACCTTTATACGCTTCAATCTTTTTCTTTTCAGCTCTTCTATCCTCCTTGATGGGAGAACTTCCCTATGATGCCCCCTCTTTTATGGAGTCATCAAATGCTCTTCCTAATGAGCCTAGATTGGTAATTAACAACCGCCCTTTAGCTAAGATCAATGGAAAAGTGATCTCCCTCTACGACGTTGTGAAGAAAATGAACCTCTTTCTTTTTGACTATAATCCAGACTACAACCCTTCCACTGTTGAACTTTACCAGTTTTATTCGAGCCGCTGGGAATCCACTTTAAACGATATGATCGCTGATGAACTGGTTCTTATGGATGCTGAGCAAAAAGAAATTAAAATTAGCGATGGGGAAGTGCGTGAAGAGTTGCTCGAGCGCTTTGGCCCCAATGTTCGTGAAAGTCTCGACAAGGTTAACTTAGAATATGAAGAAGCAAGGGATATCATCCGCTCTGACCTGACTGTAGGACAACTCCTCGGGATGAAAGTCCATGCAAAAGCTTTTCAAACAGTGACCCCCGATGTGATCAAAAGGGCTTATGAAGACTATGTTTTGGAAAACCCCCCTAAAGAAGAGTGGAAGTACCAAGTGCTCTCCATTCGTGGTCAAGACAAGGATCTCTGTGAATCATTGGCTCAAAAAGCTTATGAACTGTTAGCAAGCAAACAAGCCACCCTAGATTCCCTAAAGAATTCTCTTGAACAAGAAGGGATTACAATCAGTGTTTCAGAAGATTTTTCAGGACAATCTGAAAAAATTTCTAAAATGCATTTTGACGTCATCAAAGCACTGACTCCTAATACAATCAGCCAACCTGTTTCTCAAGTAAGCCGATTTGATAATACCACGGTCCTACGGATTTTCTACCTAAAGGACGTTGTAAAAATTCTTCCCTCAGTATTCGATGAGATGCACGACAAGCTGAAAAACCAACTTCTTTATCAAACATCAGATTCGGAAAAAGAGGCTTATATTGACTCCTTGAAGAAGCGCTTTGGGTATGATACCCATGATGCTAAGTTTCCTCTTCCGAAGGACTACCACCCCTTCTTAGTCCTTTAATCTTTATGAGCTTATTTAAACCTTCTGAACTACATCAGTTTCTGCAAAGTTTGGGTATTCAGCCTAAAAAGGGATTATCACAAAACTTTCTGATCGATGGCAACGTTCTCAGAAAAATGGTGGCTGCAGCTACTCTTACTGAAAAGGATCTTGTGATTGAAATTGGGCCAGGTCCCGGAGTCTTGACAGAAGCCCTTCTCCATTCTGGTGCAGAGGTCCTTGCGATCGAAAAAGATGAAAAGCTTGCTAAACACTTAGAGCGATTGCAGAATGGAAAACTTCATATTATCACAGCAGATTTTCGCTCGATTGATTTAGATGATCTCTTAAAAAACCGCAGAGCAAAGGTTCTAGCTAATATCCCCTACCATTTAACAGGATGGATTCTTCAAGAGCTTCTGCCACGCCATACTCAAATCGCAACCATCCATCTTATGATCCAAAAAGAAGTTGCAGAAAGGTGCATCGCCAGGCCAGGAACAAAGGAGTATAGCTCCTTTACCCTCTTCACTCAGTACCATAGTGATCCCCAGCTCCTCTGCAAAGTGCCTCCTTCCTGTTTCTTCCCGAAGCCCAAAGTGGACTCTGCTATTTTAGAGCTAAAGTTAAAACCCCCTCCCGATTCCACTCCTTACGAGGTGCTTTTTTCTTTAATCCGTACGGCTTTTCAGAAAAGGAGAAAAATGCTGCGTAGCTCTCTTAAAGCCTTTACCCCCCCAGAAGAGATTGAAAAAGTCCTCATTTCAATGGGAATCTCTCCCACAGCAAGACCTCAAGAATTGTCATTAAAGCATTTCTTAGAATTTGCTAAACTTTTGGGCGCGATAGATCCCATAAAGGGTGAGTCCCAATCCGGTGGCGAGGAAAATAATCAAAAGGTTTTGTAAATCGGCAGGACACTCCCAATCTCCCCGAATGGCATCTGCCACAAGGGCGGTATAGGAACGCATCACATCTTGGGTAGCAACAAGAGGAGCACTTTCTAAAACATGTCCTTCCGCATCAAGAATTTTTATGGCCCCAACATGGCTTCCCCGTTTGATAGGAGGGGTTTGATACTCCCAGTTGAGCTCAATGGTAATATTAGGCTCCTCTGAAGGGTAATAAGCGATGGCAACATCCTCGGTAAGTGTTGCCAGTAAATTCCCTCTCCCTCTTTTGACTTCACGGCTAAATATATTTTCTTCTTTATTAAAGAGAAGCCTTTGAATTTTTTCTTCACCAAAAGCAGCGTCAAAAAGACGGATAGCATCCTGATACCGACCATGAGGTTCTGTCCCTCCAAGTAAAATGGCAATAAGGGTACGCTCTCCATCACGTGCCACACTTGCAAAACAATACCCTGCATCCTCATGGTATCCTGTTTTCATCCCAATCGCCCGAGGATAAAAGAACTTGCCAGGTTGAATGAGGAGATTGCTATGTTGAACTTTTTTTGCTGTCTGCAGGTTAGTTTCACTCCGCTCATATTCTTTTGTTGCTACTATCGTCCGAATCAAATCATCTTTTAAAGCTTCTCTAGTAATGAGAGCGAGATCATAGGCAGTTGTGTAATGCCGCGGATGGTGCAAGCCATGGGGATTAGAGAAGAGTGTTTCTTTGCAGCCAATTTCTTTTAGATAAGCATTCATCCCTTTCATAAACTTAAGGATACTCCCCCCTAAGTGGTGGGCAAGGTAATTTGAAGCATCATTCCCCGATGCGAGTATCATCCCATAAAGGAGATCACGGAGGGATAGTTCTTCTCCCCTCTTAATCCAAAAATGGGTTCCATCAGGCTCCAGTAAATAAGCCGGATCTTTATAATTATGGGCCACTTTTACACTTTTATTCATCTTACGGAGACAGTGCTGAGGGCAAGAAACCACCTCATCCAGATCCATTGGATATTTCTTTGTTGCATAAAGCAACGTAGCAATTTTAGTCAGACTGGCGGGATAGGCCCTATCATGAGCATTTTTTTCATAAAGAATCGCTCCTGTATCAGCATTGATCAGTACCGCATTTTTAGCAGACACCTTGAGTTTTAATGGATCTGCAAAGAGCGTAACCTGTAGAGCAAGAAAAAGAACGAAAAGCAATACCTTCATATTACCAGATACTAGCAAAACCTCTATTTTTTTATAAACCTAAAGATTTTACCTTTAATATGTTTAAAATTATGCAAAATGAAAAAAACAAACATCTCTTTAAAAAAAACAAGGGGGTGATTATGAAGAAAAAATAGAAGGAACTAACGGGCATCGTTTATGAACCCTATTCAATTAGATCAAGCCTATAATGAATTTATCTCGAATCTCCCGAGCTGGATTCCTGAAGGTATTATTGAAGTTGATATGTCTCTCTTAGAAGAGACGGGTCTCCTCACCCATGAGTCGTTTGAAGAGGATAAAAATCAAGAACAACTTCCCCACTATTTTCACGTGATTGAAACACCTGACAAGGTCACTCTTTTTAATCACCAATTTGCCATCTGGATTGTCCCTAAAATCGTCGATGATAATCCCACAACGGTGGTCATGATTGCCCTGATCTCAGACAAACACCCTCACCTAGAGATTGTTTTTTCCACACAAGGGGTCTACAATACACCGAAATTTGTGCTTAGACTGCTCAAGTATTATCTATCGGAAGTGATTGATACTGAAGAGGCTATTTCTTCTATTGGAAAAAACTAAAGGTTTTTCCTTAGTGTGAGGATATTCGCTTCACGGTAACGCTTGTATTCGACTTTGTCCATCAGTTTTTGCATAAACAAAACCCCAAGTCCCCCCTCTTCTCTCTCTTCTAAAGTAGCCAATGGGTTCACTTTTTTCACCTGCTTTAACGGGTTAAAAGGGAGCCCCTGATCCTTGATGACCAGCTCTACGTATTCTCCGGGTATTAAGTGGTACTCCAATTCAATCATTCCCCGCTTTGCTTGGTAAGCATAGGAGATGATATTGACCAATGCCTCTTCTAATGCAATCTCAATTCTCCGAATCTCCACATCGGAAAGTCCTGATGTTTCCAAACGGGAACGCACCCACTCTAGCATCGGATAGAGCGCATTCAGCTCAGCATTAAACGAAACAGTCATCTCTTTTGTCATTCTTCTTTAATATAAGAAGAATCGACATTATAGGGCAAATTGGAAAGTCCTTCGACAATTTTAGTCGCTAAGCGCTCATGGACAGGAAACCGAGCCATGGCATGGGCACCTTCGGAAGAATCCAGTTGTCCTAAGGAGAAGAAAAGAACAGATTGGCGCATACCGGCAGGGTCAATAAAAGAGGTGTCTTGCAGGGAATCTGAGTCTACAAAGTCGTAGTCACTCGAGGCCGAAATATCAAAAGGGCCATAGATGACTTTTTGTGACAGGCTATCAATGAGGGAAATGCGCACAGTGATTTCCCGCCTTCCTTCGTTGGGGACTAACCGATTGATGCGAACCCCTGAGACAGGGTGACGATCATATTGGTAACCAATATGCTCAAAGTTATCGCTAATAACAGCCCCTTCTAAAATCACAGCTCCTCCCCCATTTACATAGGTGAATTCTCCAGAAGTGCTTAAACCTTTGATGACTGCATCGGTAAGGGTTCCATCTTGATCTCCTGAAAAATAAGGAACGGAAATCGTGGGAAAATGGGAAACAACACCGCTATCATCAACATGATAGCCACAGGCACTGCAAAGAAAGCTAGTCGTTAGAATCCACGACAAGCGCTTCTGAATCTGTCTTCTTCTGAGAATAGATATCGGGAACATCGAGCTTTTTTAGTCGCTTTTGCGATTTTGCTGCTGCTTTTGTTTCTGGGTATTTTTTTACAATCGTTGCATAGTAGATCGCCGCAGCTTTATCTTTTTTCGTTCGCTCATAAAATTCTGCCATTTCCAAAAGATCTTCAGCTAGCATCTCCTTCATACGGAGTAAAAGCTTTTCGGCATCATGAAGACGGGGTTCTCCAGGAAAATGGTAGCGAAATTTACGCAGGTTAATCTCAGCAAGATCTAATCGATCAGAGTCGGGGAATTCGTTTTCACACTGCGTCAAATAAACATTTGCAATCCCGAGATAGCCTTCAGGAGACAAGGGGTGTTTAGGAAAACGACGAATGAGTGTGCGGAAAGCTTCTACACTTGTCTTATATTCTTCCATGCGAAGAAGAAGCATCCCCTTTCGATACAGAGACTCTGCAGATAAATCATCCCGAGGCAACGTTGTGATGACCTCATCATAAATAGCAATGGCATCTTCATAGGCAGGAAGCCATTTAGGCATCTTTTGCCAGCCAAAAAGGTGGAGACGGGCTCCTTCTTCAAAGGCTTTAGCAATTTCAAATTTAAAGCGAATGACCTCATCAAAAAACTTTGGGGTTAGTTCTTCTTTTAAATAATCGGAAAAGGCTTGATTGGCATATTCAAATTCCCCCAGTTTGTAATAACCCACACCTAGATAATAGCGCCCTTCACGTGCAAAAGGACTTTCAGGGAAATCTGCTATCAAATCGAGACACTTATAGACCAATTTCTGCCAGTTTTCATTTTGATAATGTTCAATCATCGCCCCATAATGTTGGTGGACGGTAATCTGACTGCGCACGACGGGATCTAAGGGATTAGCTCCTAGAGTACCACAGAGGATTGTAAATAGGAAAATGCATATTATTTTTCTCATAGAGGTGATTATACAATACTAGGCTTCAAATGAAAAGGATTGAATGAAAGA
Source organism: Chlamydiota bacterium (assembly GCA_029556005.1). Lineage (GTDB taxonomy): Bacteria > Chlamydiota > Chlamydiia > Chlamydiales > Simkaniaceae > JAAKFF01. The sequence continues at coordinate 8,339 of JAKQGT010000062.1, forward strand.
AAGTTCACTGAGCCTTCTTTCTAGCTCGGGATTCCATCCAATTCCCCACTTGGATTCGACTTCAAGAGTCCCCACTTTCCGTTCTTCGCTATGGAAGGTGATCCTCACTTCAGAAGCTCCTGGAAATTTATGAAAAATCTTCTTAAGCTTCACAATTTGAGAGAGTTTTACATGGTTCGCATCTAAGACTAAATGGAGCTTGCGTGACTCTTGGGGTTCTGGCTCTTTCTCAACCATTTTTTTTCTCACACGTTTAGATTCACTTTTTGCCATCTGCTCTACTTGCTTAAAGAGCGTATTAAATAGCTCTATTTTTTCTGAATCCATTTCTGTAAGATCTTCAAGAGCCCGACAGCGCAACTTTAGATTTTCATCGTCTTGATCGACTTGCAAAATAGCACAGAGGAGTTGATTTTCTACAAAGAGATGACTTTTTTCTTCGTAGATGTCGGCCCAAACAGGAAGCTCAAAGCGTTCCATCCCATCGCTAATTTCTAAAATCGCAAACTTTTTTTGGGATTTCGCAGAAATTTTCACTTTGACACTTTCAATGATAAAAGCGGCCTTGATCACGCTCCCAGAATCGAGCTTTTCGACTTCATGAAAGGGGAGACACTCAAGCTGGGCAATCAGCTCCTGATATTCGTTCATAGGGTGTCCGGTTAAGTAAAAACCTAAAAGCTCTTTTTCTTTCGCAAGGGTCTCTCTTTTAGAGAGTTCTTGGACTCCTGTGGGGGGACTTTGATATGTGTTGGTATCCTCCATGGCAGCAAACATATCGAGAACCCCTTTCTCTTTTTCCTTCTGTTCACGGGCTGCCTGTTCAAACAGGGGTTCAACACTTTCGAGAAGTTCTTGGCGTGTCCACCCTGTAAAGTCAAAGCTTCCCGCACCAATTAAGTTTTCCGCGACTTTTTTCCCCACCTTAGACGTATCAATACGTTTAAAAAAGTCGTATAGCGAGTCAAAAGGGCCGTTTTTGTTGCGCTCTTCAAGAATGGTTTCAACCACACCATGTCCTACCCCTTTAATCCCCGACATGGCAAATCGTATCCCAGAAGGGGCCCCGACAAACTCGGCTCCTGCCTCATTGATATCAGGAGGTAAAATCTTAATCTCCATGGCATTGCATTCACGAATATGCTTGGCGACTTTTGAGAGATCATCAATATCACAAGTCATTAAAGCAGCAAGCCACTCTTTGGGATAGTTTGCTTTGAGATAAGCGGTCACATAACTCAAGTATCCATAGGCTGCCGCATGAGATTTGTTGAAACCATAGGAAGCAAATTTTTCGATTTTATCGAAAATTTCCATCGCCTTATCTTCATCAATCCCATTTTTTAATGCGCCTGCACGGAACTTTTCTCGTTGCTTTGCCATTTCTTTCTTATCTTTCTTCCCCATAGCCCGG
>JAKQGT010000068.1 GCA_029556005.1 Chlamydiota bacterium
CTCAAACCCGCTGAAGATACTCCCCTATCCGCCCTCGCTCTCGCCGAGCTTGCTGATCGGGCAGGAATTCCTCCAGGAGTATTTAATGTCATTACCTGCCAAAATCCGACTCAGGTTGGGTATGAACTGACCCATCACCCCCTCGTGCGTAAATTTACATTCACCGGTTCAACTGAGGTTGGGAAACGGTTATACAGTGAAGTGGGGAAAACCGTTAAAAATGTGACACTCGAGCTGGGAGGAAACTGCCCTGCTGTCATTTTCGAAGATGCAGATATCGATAAGGCCGTGCAAGGGACTTTCTGGTTCAAATTCTATAACGCAGGACAATGTTGCAATAACATCAACCGCTTTTTCGTCCACAAAAGTGTCCATGATAAATTTGTCGACAAGTTCCAAAAAATGATGGATCAACACCTACGACTGGGCAATGGAATGGACCCTAATACCTCTTTGGGCCCCTTAATCAATGCTCAAGGGATCAACAAATGTGAAGCACTTGTAGATGACGCTCTCAGTAAAGGGGCTACAGCCCTCAGGGGAGGAGCCCGCTCGACCCTGGGAGAACTCTTCTATGAACCCACCCTTCTTGTCGATATGGACCCTAAAATGCGGATGTATCGAGAAGAAGTCTTTGGTCCTGTCGCTCCCATCTACCGCTTTTCTACGGAAGAAGAAGTGATTAAAATGGCCAATGATACAAATTATGGTTTAGCCTCTTATCTTTTTAGTGAAAACATAGGCCGCACTTGGCGTGTAGCGGAAAGTTTCGAAGCAGGCTCTGTCGGTATCAATACCACAGATGTGGTTTCAGAACTCTTACCTTTCGGGGGATGGAAAGAGTCGGGAGTGGGACGAGAAAATGCCCTTATCGGCAGTCTGGATGCTTACTGCGAAAACAAATCTCTCATCATTGCAGGGATAGGTTCATTCTAAATTCTTGAATTCAAGAACTTAGTTTATGTATAATATTCATTTTTGAAAAAAAGACGGATGTTTTTATGAATCTCTCTGTTGAAAATATGCCATCCTTAGGATGGTCAACACCTCTTCAGCTATTAGATGAAATCACAGTACATAATCAAACAGGGTACCCACTCGATCTTATTGTGGCTATTTATTCCCTAGATAACACCGAAATCGGAAATGATCAGTTTTCTCCGAATGAAGCGGGGCATTTTATGATTCGTAAGCCCTCTTTATTAAATCCTGACTCTATCCAGGTTTTCCTTTTCGGTTATCAGAGAGCCAATCACCAAAACCCTACCTACGAAAAGCAGGTTTCTTTCACTGCTCTTTTTCAGAATCTAAACTATTGTTTAAGTTAAGAGAAAAGCCTCTCCTGGAGAGGCTCTAAGTGTTTAATCAGAATTAATGAGAGTATTCGATTAACAAGGCTAAAGATTCTTGAAGGATGATAACTATCTCTTGCTTTTTAGGATTCATTTCCTCCAACTCCCAATCAGTGGGAAGCTCCAAGAATTTCCCCAAATTTGCTAAGGCTGCATCAACCCATCCTTCAGGATTTTGCTTAGGATCTAAGGCGCCAATATTCATTAAAATATGATTCCTAAGAGCGTTGTATTCTTTCACTGGGTAAGTTTCGCCATAACGATGAAGCTCTTCAAGCTGTCCTCGTCTTGATTCTAGATTATTCTTGGCTACTTCTTGAAGAATCTCAAGAGAAAGGTTTCCCATCACAGCGTGAAACCATTCAGCAAAAGAAGTTATTGCAAATGGATTTTTACCTTCAAGGCTTTCAAATTTGTCAATATAGGTCTCATGAATCGTCCAATAGGTTCTAAACAAACCTCCCATTTTTTCTAGATCTGCATGATTTCTTTCCTCTTCTTCATACCCATTTGAAAAATCGGTCGAATACAGCATTCTTTTAAGCGTATCCATCAATCCTTCTATTGCCGGAAAAAAATGATAAAGCTCTGGATAATAGGCAGCTTTTATCCTAAGATTCTCTAATTCCTTCTCAGATACTTGAGACCTTATCTTTGGCCGTTGATTCTCATCATTTACAATCGGCATATCTTGAGATGGAGTGTGAGAAAAAAAACTAAGAGCCATTTGATTGGCAGTATTACGAAAACGCCCCTGTGCTTCCTCTGTAGAAGGTTTCGGTAAAGGCTGTATTGTTTGATCAAAAGAAAATGTTATAGATGACATTGTAATCCCTCAATTATTTTTTTCAAAAAATCGCGAATTATTATAATTGATTAACGAATAAATCAAATAACATTAATTAATTTAAAGAATTGAGACCGTTGCAAAAATGCTTTCATTCAGATGAGTTGAGATTTTTTAGAGAAAATTTTTCTCGGCTTTTGAGGCCAGCTCTAGAGAGCTGACCGAAAAAGAGAAAAAAATTTAATCAAAATAGATCAAGTCAGATGAATGGAATGACTTTTGCAATGGTCTCAAATTTAGCGAATTAGAGGGAGAGAAGTTCTCTCCCTCTCTTTGAGTGTGCGAAAGGGGGGACTTGAACCCCCAAGAGGTATTACCCTCACTACCACCTCAAGGTAGCGTGTCTGCCAATTCCACCACTTCCGCAAAAGTTGGCAAATCGAGTATCATAATGAGGATTTGGAATCCGAGCAAGGAAAATCCCTTGGTGAAGTATTTCTTTATTTTCCTCATACGTATCTATCAGTGGACCCTCGGTCCATTCACCGGAGGACAGTGTCGCTTCTATCCTTCCTGCTCAGAATATGGGATTGAGGCATTCAAAAAATATGGAGCTTGCAAGGGCTCTTACTTAACGGTCAAACGCATCTGTAAATGTAATCCTTGGCACTCAGGGGGAGTCGATCCCCTTCCCTAATTAATGGTATTCTGTTAAAGCATTAAACATGCTCAATCGATATATAAAAATCGGGGCGATTGCCCCCTGTTTACTGGCGATCATCATCGATGTTTTTGGATATGGCCTTGTCTATCCCATCATGACAGCGATTTTCACCAATCCCTCCAATCCCTTAGTGATGGGATTAACCTCACCGCAGATGCGCGACTTCTTTTTAGGTTTAGCCTATTTACTGTATCCTTTATGCATGCTTTTTGGGGCATCCTTCATGGGAGATCTTTCCGATCATTTTGGTCGAAGAAGAGTGATTGCTCTTTGCATGATAGGAATCTGCCTTAGCTTTCTCTTGATGGCAGGGGGAGTCTTAGGGGCAAGCTTGACGCTACTTTTAGTAGGACGGGGGCTTTCGGGATTGATGGCAGGAAGTCAACCCATTGCTCAGGCAGCTATTTCCGACCTATCTACGCAAGAAACCAAAGCGCTCAACATGAGCCTGATCACTTTTGTCATCTGTATTGGGCTTGTTTTAGGACCCTTAATGGGAGGTGTTTTTTCAGATCCGCTCCTGTTTGCGGGATTTGGATTCGAAACCCCTTTTTTCATTGCAGCAGCCCTAGCTTTGATTGCTTGTGTATGGACCCTTCTTAAGTTTAAGGAAACCTATAAACCCAAAGAGAAAAAACCTCTCAGCTTCATGCGCCCTCTCATCGTGTTTGTAGAGGCCTTTGTCGATAAAGAAGTGCGCTATTTAGTTGTCATTTTCATTTTGATGCAGGTGGGATTTGGTCTCTATTTTCAAACCATTTTGATCCAAATCAAATCGCTTTATGGATATACCAGCTTTCTGTTGGGGTCTTTTAATGGTTTCATGGGGCTTTCCTTTGCTCTGGGAACCCTGGTCGTGATCCCCTTAGCCTTAAAAAAATGGAGAGTCGGAACACTGGCCACCTTTTGCCTCACGTTTACAGGTCTTGTGCAGATCTGGGGAGGCCTTAATACCCATGAAGCGCTCACTTGGATTTTAGCCTTTCCAATTTCGATATCAGACATCATTGCCTATGCGATGATGATGACCATTTTTTCCAATGCAGGGACCACAGATAATCAAGGGTGGGTGATGGGAATCTTTGGAGCTACAGTCGCCATTTCTTTTGCCCTTGTAGGGGCATCCACCAACTTACTTCCTT
>JAKQGT010000082.1 GCA_029556005.1 Chlamydiota bacterium
TGATGAGAATCCGTTTAGCATATTTGCGGTGAACAAGACCTGCAGGAACTACGATGCCATTGCTAGTCAAAAGGGGCTCTCTCTCCAATAGTGAGCTGATCGAGAGGGCGATATTATGGGTGAGGGGTTTTGCTCTATCAAAAACGCGATCTAAAGAGGTGAGGGGGCGGTGTTTATCTTTTTCATAATTGGCATAAAAAACACTCAGCTTGGAGCGGTAGTGATCTATGATGGAATAGGAAAGGGGAGAGTTATCATTTTGCAAAATGATGCGATCAAAAGCATGGAGATCTAGAGAGTCTGTCCGCTTGGCAAAATGGTGTCCTGGAAAGAAGCTGGCGAGTTCGTGTAAATGATCCTGAAAGGTGGTGACTGCGTACCCTTCTAATTGGAGGTGGTGGGAGGCGACCATCATCATGAGGCCATCGCCAATCCCTTTAGAGCAGATGACTGCAGCTTTCATATCCATTCGTGAGTTTTTTGAATGCTTTGAGTGTACGCCTTACAGAAATAAAGTGCTGCCAAAAGTTTTCGCGAATGGGGAGGTGAATCCCTTTAAAATTCGGAAGAGGGAAGGGGAGGGTGACGACTTCTCCTAAAGCCCAGTCGGGGCGCCATAAACGGACACGTTTGGGATTACCCGAGATGGTTAGGGTGGGAATTCCTAGATTAGAGGCTAAGTGGCCCATACCTGAATCATTTCCGATGAAATAGCCCGATTCATAGATGAAGTGGGCAACCTCTTTGAGATTTTGAAAAGAGGGGACATTTTCCAGATTTTCCCATTCTTTTCTCTCGCTGGGTCCTACACAAAAGACGACTTCATACCCCTCTTTTGTTAAAGCATCTGCCAACTTCAAAAATTGCCGTTGAAACCAGTTACGTTTCCGGTCATTGCTTGTCGGATGGATCACGATTCTTTTGGGATATTTACGGTGCCTTTTTTCCTGAGGAAGGGAGAGGTCATTCGCTTTTGAAGGAGAGGTCCCCAGGAGTTTTTTGCACCCTTCTGAAAGATTGGTAGCTACTGGAATTTCAGAATTAAATAGATAATCCCTTTCTAACATTTGGGAAGAAGGGGTGGGAAAGAAAAAGGCGAGCTGAGGGAGGTTGTCTCGGAGATTAAATAGGTGATAGGCACGTGCTGAGTGGTCATTTTCCACTAAGATGCGGTCAAAGCTTTTCAGTGTATTTTCTAAGGCTTCTAAAGGAGGGTGAGGGAGAAATTCTGCCCCCTCAAATAGAAGGGAAAGCTCTTTTCCGACATTATGGAAAATCGTGACACTATAGCCACATTTTTTAAGGTGATGGGCTGCAATCATCATGAGCAGCCCATCTCCTATTCCTGATGCGCAGAGAACGGCACCCCGTTTCATGCAGACGCTTCTTCATCTTCAGAAGCATCAGTAATCAGGGCTTCTGAAATGAGGACAATCCCTGCAACGGAAGCGGCATATTTTAGACAGTTTTTCACCACTTTTGCAGGATCGATGACTTGCGCAGCGATCAAGTCTTCCACCTGCTCTGTGAGAGCATTAAATCCAAAACGGCTCTCTTTGCCGAGGGCTTCTTCTAAAAAGAGAGAGCTATCTTTTCCACAGTTTTCGACGATTTGTTTGAAAGGAGCCATGCAGGCCTCTTTAACAATACTTGCTCCCACTTGCTCTTCAGGTTCTAGCTCTAATGTATCGAGCATGCGGCTCGCTCTAACAAGGGCGGTCCCTCCTCCTGGAACAAAGCCGCTTTCTTGGGCTGCTCTTGTAGAACTTAAGCTATCTTCAAAAACTTGCTTCTTTTGTTTCATTTCGGGTTCTGTTGGAGCTCCTACGCGAATGACTGCAACGCCCCCTTGTAATTTTGCTTTTCTCTCTTCCAATTTTTCGCGGTCATAATCGCTAGTTGCGTTAGCAATCTCTCCATCGATTTGTTTAATGCGGGCTTCTAAGTCTTCTTTTCTTCCTGCGCCCCCAACAATCGTTGTTTTCTCTTTTGACACCTCAATTTTTTCGGCGCTGCCTAACACTTCTAGAGTTGCTTCTTTGAGTTGCATCCCTTTCTCTTCAGATATAACGGTTCCTCCCGTTAAGATCGCAAGGTCTTCAAGAAGCGCTTTTCGACGCTCGCCAAAGCCGGGCGCTTTTACAGCTGCTACTTTGAGAGAGCCGCGCAATTTGTTAACAACCAAAGTAGAAAGAGCATCTCCTTCGATATCTTCAGCAATGATAAAAAGAGGTCTTCCCGATGCAGCGACCGCTTGTAGCAAGGGGAGAATCTCTTGAATGGAAGAGATCTTTTTGTCTGTAATCAAAATGCCGGCATGATCCATTTCGACAAGCATCGCTTCTGCATTGGTGCAGAAATAGGGGCTCGTGTACCCCCGATCAAACTGCATCCCTTCAACCATTTCGATTGTGGTGGTCGTTCCCTTTCCTTCTTCAATGGTGATCACACCCTCTTTTCCCACTTTATCAATGGCATCGAAAATGATTTTCCCCACTTCTTGACTTCCTGATGCGGAAACGGTTGCGATATTTAGAATCGCTTCGGGTTTTTCAACTGGAATAGCCATGGCATCGATCTCTTTTAAAACAAGGTCGACACCTTCTTCCATCCCCCGCTTGAGATTAATG
>JAKQGT010000098.1 GCA_029556005.1 Chlamydiota bacterium
AGGTGGAGAACGGCATGTTCCACCCCTCCCACGTACAGATCGACAGGCATCCAATATTTTTCGGCTTCTTCACTAAAGGCTTTTTGAGGGTTTTGGGGATCACAAAACCGAAGATAGTACCAGCACGATCCTGCCCACTGGGGCATGGTATTGGTTTCTCGCAGGGCTTTTTTTCCCGTTTTGGGATCAGTAATCTCTACCCACTCTCGCACATTATCCAAGGGGGTTTTACTCTCTCCTTTAGGCTTGTAATCTAAAAGTTCGGGAAGGGTAAGAGGAAGTTCATTTAAATCTAGGAGCCGTTTGGTTCCATCTTCAAAATGGAGAATGGGAACAGGTTCTCCCCAATACCGCTGGCGAGAGAATAGCCAATCTCTTAGCTTAAAAGTGACGCACCGCTCCCCCACCTTATTTGCCTCCAACCAATCGGCCACAGCATTTTTCGCAGCCTCCATTTCAAGCCCATTAATGTCGAGTTTATCACTCTTTCCATTGATGATTTTACCCCCTTGCGTCCAACACTGCTTCCCGGCTAAAACCTCAACGCGGATGTCTTCGACTGTCCTATCAGCAGGAACATCTACAGGCTCGGGGTCATAGGGAGGAATGATCGGTAACCCATATTTCTTCACAAATTCAAAGTCTCGCTCATCTCCACCTGGAACTCCCATAACAGCCCCCGTTCCATACCCCATGAGCACATAGTCGGCAATCCAAACCGGAATGAGAGCATCATTCACTGGGTTTTTTGCATAGGCCCCCGTCCAAACCCCTGTTTTTTCTTTAGCAAGTTCTGTACGTTCCAAATCACTCTTCAGAGCCGTCTCTTTCTGATAGGCTTCCACAGCCTCCTTTTGATCTTTTGTTGTGATTTCCTTAACCAAAGGATGCTCTGGAGAAAGAACGAGAAAGGTGGCTCCAAAAAGGGTATCATGTCTCGTCGTAAAAACGGTGATCGGTTGATTAGTTTCATTTTCCATGAACGTTATTTTTGCCCCTTCACTTCTTCCAATCCAATTCCGTTGAAGGGTTTTGAGATAATCGGGCCAGTCAAGCAAATCGAGATCTTGAAGCAAGCGATCGGCATACTCTGTAATTTTTAAGACCCACTGACGCAAAGGGCGCCTTTCAACGGGATACCCTCCCTCTTTTGACTTTCCGTCTTCTACCTCTTCATTTGCAAGGACTGTCCCTAACTCGGGGCAATAGTTCACAAGAATTTCTGCTTCGTAAGCAAGCCCTTTTTCATAAAGAATCCCGAAGATCCACTGGGTCCATTTATAATAGCTGGGATCACTGGTTGCAAACTCTCGCTCCCAGTCATAACTAAAGCCTAGGGATTGAAGCTGACGTCTATAGGTATCGATATTTTTCTCTGTCGTGACTTTCGGATGGGTTCCCGTCCGAATGGCGTACTGCTCTGCCTGCAGTCCAAAACTATCCCACCCCATCGGATGTAAAACATTAAATCCCTTTTGGCGCTTATAGCGGGCTAAAATATCGGTAGCTGTATATCCTGTGACATGTCCGACATGAAGCCCCGCTCCTGAAGGATAGGGAAACATATCGAGAATGTAGTACTTAGGTTTAGAGGGATCGACTACAGCTTTAAAGAGCTGCTTTTCTTTCCAATGTTTCTGCCATTTTTTTTCGACTTCGAGATGATTGTACTTTTCTTTTGCCATGGAACTTAACTTCAGTGTTTTTGACTTAGTGTAACCCAAGTTGCTACCTATTCTCACTCCTTCTTTGGAATAAAATCTCCAAAGAGAAGACCTTTTTCCTCACCAATAGCTCATGGGCTATTGGCTTGTAAAAATCCCTTCTCCTTGAACATTTTATTTGCCAAATTAGCAGTAACACTAAGTAGTAACTTGGGTTTAGTATAGCAACATGAAAAAAATAAAAAAAGAACCATCTCTTTTTGTTATCCGCAGTAAAGATGTTTTTTGAAGGTTTCTGGGGATTTTGAAAGGATAATAAAATAAAGAATTTAGAAAATAATTTTACAAATACTTGCAATAAATAAATAGCTTGCATATATTATTGCTTGAAGAAGAAGTAAAAATCTTATTTTAGTTAAACCTGGGAAAATATGGTCGAAACAAACATCTTTAGAAAGAATAAGATCAACCTAGAAGACTATGATTATCAAAAAGATATTCAAAATCGTGTCCTCCTCTCCCACTTCCCCCCTGAATATCTAGAAATTCTTGAAGAAATTGTTTACAGCCCCCCTACCATTCCTTTAGATAAGCTCATCAAACAGTTAGGTAAATCCTTTGAAGAGCTTCAGACAATCTTAGAAAAGCTAGCTACGACTGATCTCTTTAAGATTGAAGAAGATAAGATTGTAGTCAATAAAGAAATGCGTAAGTACTTCGAAACCCAGATCATGAAGTTTGAAGAGGACTTTACCCCTGGAATGGAGTTTTTACAAGCCCTCCTCAAAAAAGTCCCCATCCACGTCCTCCCCAACTGGTACCCCATCCCTCGCACATCAAATAATATTTTTAACTCACTGATCGAAAAATATTTACAAACCCCTCAGACCTTCCAACGCTATTTAGCCGAGTTAAACTTAGGGGATGAGAAACTCAATGGGATCGTTAACGACCTATTTACCTCTCCTGACTATAAGATCTATTCGGAAGATTTGCGAAAAAAATACCAGCTGACTGAGGAAGAGTTTGAAGAGCATATGCTCTACCTCGAATTTAACTTTGTCTGCTGCCTTGTCTATGAAAGGCAAGGAGAGGAATGGGTTGAAGTGGTGACCCTTTTCCAAGAGTGGAAAGATTACCTTAGTTTTATAAAAGAAACACAACCTAAAGAGATCTCCCAAAAAAGTCAGGTAAAAAGAACCCGTCCTAGTGACTTTGCCTTTGCAGAAGATATGTCTACGATCTTAGCCCTTTCCATTTCCAAACCTCTCTATGTTAAATTAAACGAGAATGAAACCTGGGTTTTTGAAAAACAATCTGCAAACCTCATCACAAAACAACTCAAAGGCTTTGATTTAAAGTCAGAAGAAGGACAGGCCTTTTTTGTCGATTACACAGCAAAAATCATTCAAAAGCTCCTTTTCCTTAAGCTTGCTCATGTGGAAAAAGGACAACTGATGCCAGGGGATGATGCGGAAGAATGGCTCTCCTTACCTATTGAAAAACGGTCTCTCAACACTTATAAACTCACCCTCACAAACTTCTCCTTTACCGATTTTCCCTCAGAAATTTGTAGTGAACGGAATATTCACGAAATCGAGAAAACCATCAGCCGAATTATTGAATCAGAATGGGTATTCTTAGAGGACTTCCTTTCAGGAATCATTGCTCCCATCAGCGAGAATAGCAAAATGTTTCTCAAGAAAACTGGGCGCTTTTGGAAGTACACACCTCCCGACTACTCAGAAAATGAAATGGAGCTCTTTAAAAAAGTCATCTATGAATGGCTCTTTGAAGCTGGGATCATCGCGACAGGATCTTATGAAGGGAAAGAATGTATAAAAATCACCCCTCTAGGCCAATCCATGTTTGGCTAAAACTCTTTTCTCCTGTATAGGTAGATTTGTTTAAAATTGAAACAAATCTAGCTATAGAAAAGAATTATGATGAATCAAACTTTTGCGCTTGTCGATATCCCCCGCCTGATCACCTTGATTTTCTTAGAAGGTGTATTATCTCTCGATAATGCTCTAGCCATAGCCCTAATTGTACGAGGACTTCCTCAAGAAAAGCGCCAAAAAGCCCTCTTTATTGGAGTCATTTCCTCCATCTTCTTAAGAGCTCTAGGAGTCCTAAGCGCCGCCTATTTAATCCAACTCTTTTGGGTGCAGCTTATCGGGGGGCTCTATCTCGTTTACCTTGCAATCTCCCATCTCTATCCCCGTCGGACAGGAAAAATGAAAACACCCAAACACAGAAGCTTTTGGACAACTGTTATCTTGATCGAGTTCACTGACTTCATGTTTGCGATCGATTCGATTTTAGCGGGTCTTGCTCTGATTGGAATCGCTTTTCACCCTCCAAGCCTTCCCCCTAAGCTTTGGATCGTCTACGTGGGAGGGATTTCGGGACTCCTCCTCATGCGCTTTGCCGCCAAACTCTTTACCGATTTTATTGAGCGCTTTCCCAGACTGGAACAGGGGGCTCATCTCATTGTGGGATGGATCGGACTCAAGCTGATTTTAGAAGTCGCCCTTCAAAAGCTTCCTGTATGGGGGGAATGGATCTTCTGGATCGGTATTGTTGCTTTTTTCGCCTTAGGGTTTCTTAGGAAGCGATAGGGGTCAATCCCCTCTTCCCTGACTTTTACAGATGAGAAAAATAGCGCATTCAGGCAATCTAAGAACGGTACCATTTGGAATGCTTATGACTAAAAGTGAATCAGAGCTCGTATCCAATAGACGCGCCCGTCATGACTACGAAATTTTAGAAACCTATGAAGCGGGAATTGTCTTACTGGGAACAGAAATCAAATCCCTCCGGAACCATGGAGGGGCGCTTCAAGATGCCTTTGTTCTGATTGAAAAGGGAGAGGCCTTTCTCAAAAATGCTTCGATTGCTCCTTATTCCTATGGAAGTATCTATAACCACGAGGAAAGACGCGATCGGAAACTCCTCTTGCATAAAAAAGAAATCGAAAAACTGAAAAAAGTCGTCGAGCAAAAAGGCTTAACCATCATTCCCCTCGCTATGTACCTAAAAAAAGGGTTTGTGAAGGTAAAGATCGCGGTCGGACGGGGAAAGAAACTACATGATAAACGCTCTTCTATTAAAGCCCGCGACCAAAAAAGAGAAATCGATCGCATGTTAAGAGGCAGTTAACGGAAATTTTAATTTGCTTTTCAGTTTCTTTTTGGTTTGAGCTAATGATTCAAGCTCAGCAACTTTATTCAAGTTGCCATCGCTTTCCATCATTACCCCCACTCCAAAAATCGAACTGCTCCTCATATCTAAATTTCCGTTAACCGCCTCTAAAAGGTTGACACGCAGACCGCTATTTTTTTAATCTTTAGAAAAAAATAATCACAAGAGGTCCTATGAAGACTATTATTTCTCGTCCTGAACTCGCCACCCTCATTGGAAAAATTCAAAGCGTCGTTTCCAGCAAGCCCGCCATTCCGATCCTCGCGAACGTCTTAATTGAGGCTTATAACGGACAGCTTACCGTCAGCGCAACCGACTTAACCGTCAGCATGCGCGCACAGATGGAAGCCCATATTATCGAAGAGGGGGCCATCACCCTACCTGCACGCCGTTTTTTCCAGTTAGTGCGCGAACTGACAGTTCCTGAAATTGAGCTGAGCGCTTCAGGCGATGAAATTGCCTATATTCAAGCGGGAAGCTCCCAGTTTCGGTTGCATGGGATTAACAAAAGCGAATTCCCTGCCCTCCCTGATCTGACCCATGCCCACCACTTTTCGATGCCTGCTGAAGCCTTTAAAGAGATGCTTTCTAAATCTGTTTTCGCAGCCGCTCGCGAAGATAGTCGTCATGTCCTCAATGGAGTCTTGATGAAGGTCGAAAACAGCAATGCTACGTTTATCGGAACAGATGGAAAACGCTTAGCAAAAGTCAATACTGCTGTTGATCTTGGAAGCGAGCATAAACACAACTACTTAATCCCCCTCAAAGCTGTCGAAGAAATCCTTAAGACACTGGATACAGATGCCCCCCTTAAAATCAGTCTCACTCCCGATAAAGTAGGAATCGAAAGCGATTCTACCCTATTGGTCACTAAGCTCTTATCAGGCGAATATCCCGATGTCGAACGGGTCATCCCCAAAGAAAGCGAATTCACCCTCACCCTCCATCGGGAAGAGCTCATGGCCCTTTTAAAGCAAGTGGCCCTATTCACGACCGATAAAAGTCACTCTGTTCACTTTATTTTAAGTCCAGGTGAATTAACCCTGACTGCTAACTCTAGCGAAATTGGGGAAGGAAAAGTCTCGATGCCTGTCGATTACTCGGGAGAGCCCTTCGAAATCGCTTTTAACCCTTTCTTCTTTCATGACATTTTACGTCACTGCTCCGATGAAACGGTCTCCTTTGCGATCACCAAACCACACAACCCTGGACTCATTACCGACTCCTCAACAGCCAACTTTGTGATCATGCCGATGCGTCTGGCTCCAGCGTAGAAACGCTGCTGTTCCAGAAAAAAAATCAAAACTCAGGTTAACATGATTTTAAAGCACTTAATCCTACACGCGTTTCGGAACTATTCAGAAATTTCGGTCCCCTTTCGAGAAGGGATTAACGTGATTCAAGGGAAAAATGGTGCGGGAAAAACCAGCCTCTTAGAAGCCATTTTTTTTCTGAGCACAGGACGTTCCTTTCGGACTGTCCACCTTTCAGACCTCATTAAAAAAGGGTCTGCCCATTTTTATATTGAAGCCCATTTTATTCGAGATGGTGTCGAACAAGTCCTTACCATTGGTTATGATGGGCACAGTCGTCGAATCCACTATAATAACACCCTCTTTCAGAATTTTTCCCACGTCTTAGGGATTCTTCCTTCAGTACTCTATGCTCCGAAGGATAGCGAACTCATCTATGGCTCTCCTGCAGATCGGCGCCGTTTCTTAAACATCCAACTCGCTCAAACCGATCCTCTCTACGTCCATCATCTGACGCGCTACCACAAAGCGATGAAACACCGAAATGCCCTCCTTAAACAAAAATCTGAAGTCGCCATAGAAAGTTTCGAACATATGATGGCCCATTCCGCGCGCTATCTCATGGAGAAACGTAAAGATCTGATCGAAGCCCTTAAACCACGCCTCAAAAATTTCGCAACCCATCTATCCTCACAAAAAGATCCTTTTGATCTCTATTATGAACCATCCATTGCGATTAAACGGATGGATGAAATGGAAACGCTCTATCTTAAACAACGCCCTAAAGAACTCATTTTAGGAACCACCTTAATCGGTCCCCACCGCGATGATTTTCTCATTACCTACGATAAAAAAGATGCTAAAATGTATGCAATTGAAGGTAAAAAAC
>JAKQGT010000109.1 GCA_029556005.1 Chlamydiota bacterium
AGGTCTGAAATGTTGCGCGACGATCTACAAAGTTTCCCGGATTTACCCGCACCTTATCCACAAAATCGACCACAAGGAGGGCTGCTGGAGGATAAAAATGAATATCGGCAACTAGAGGAATGGTATACCCTTTTTGGATCAAGGTATTTTTGATCCCTTCACAGGCTTCCGCTTCTTTTTTTCCTTGAACGGTGACACGGGCGATCTCACACCCCACATCTGCTAAACGCATCACCTGCTCGGCTGTTGCTTCAACATCTCTTGTGTTTGAAGTTGTCATAGACTGCATGCGGATTGGATTCTTTCCACCAACGCCGACATTTCCCACCATGACTTCTCGCGTTTTCCAACGCTTTGTTTGATAAATCGCTTCACAATATTTCATGCACAGGAACCTATTCCGATAATCAATTTCCAGTATTTTTTACCTTTTCTCCCGATTTTTTCTCTTCATTTTGCGGCCTTGTCTCCTGAACAATGTCCTTAAATGAAAAGAAAAAATCTGAAAGAAAATCCCTAAAAATCCCAACAAATTGATTATCGGAATGGGTTCATATTTTAAATTAAGAGAGATCCAAGAGTCAAGGTTTGGATTTTTCATGGATTTTTATGGAATTTTAATTTACAAGTAGAAGATAGTTTTTGGAAAATATTGAGGTTTCATGTCTTATCGGTCTATTTTTTTCTTGGGTCTTATTCCCTCCCTTTTATTTGCGCAACCCACTGAGCCTGAATTAGCTCAAGGTAAAGCTATCTTTGCCCATCCCTCAGATCACCGGATGGAAATCGTGACAGGGAATCAAACCATTATTAATTGGAAAACTTTTTCTATCGATGAAGGGCAAACCACCCATTTTATCCAACCCCATGCCCATTCTACCGTCCTCAACCGTGTCACCTCATCAGCGATCAGTGAAATTCATGGGGCCTTACTTTCTAATGGCAAAGTACTCCTCATCAACCCTCATGGAATTATTTTTGGAGAAAAGGCTTTCATCGATACCCAAGCTTTTATCGCCTCAACCTTAGACGTCCTTGATAGTGAATTCATGAAAGGAGACTCTCTCCGTTTTCGTGGCAATTCTAGTGAATATATTAAAAATTACGGAACGATCAAAGCGCGCGATGGGGATATTCTTTTGATTGGACGCTACCTCCTTAATGATGGAACGATCAGCGCCCCCAATGGACTCGCTTCCCTCGCTGTTGGAAAGGAAATTCTCTTAAAACCTTCGGGGAGTGAACGGGTCTATATCTGCGCTCAAGCGAGTCAACAGTCTCCCTCTGGAACAGCCATTCATAACTCAGGAAATATTGAGGCCCTAAAAGTACGCCTATTAGCAGATGGGAACCCCTATAAGCTTGCCATCAATCATGAAGGGCGCATTGATGCGCTCAATGTCCAAGAACATCAGGGCGATATCTACCTCGTCTCGGAAGGAGGAGCCATCTCCGTAAGTGGAGAAATTCATGCCCCTGGAGGACATGTCAGAGTTCTTGGAGATAGAGTCTCTTTACTTGCCGGAGGGATCATTGATGCTTCTTCAGACCGAAAAGGGGGAGAGGTCCTTTTTGGGGGGTCTTTCAAAGGGAGCGATCCCCATATTTATTCTTCCATTTACACTTTGATTGAAAAAGAGGCTCAAATCCTTGTGAATGCCAAACTAGATGGGAATGGAGGACGCGCCATTGTTTGGTCGAATGGTTATACCGGGTTTTATGGAAGTATTGATGCCCGTGGGGGCTCTAGAGGAGGGAATGGAGGTCTTGTCGAAGTTTCCGGAAAAGAATCCCTCGATTTTAAAGGACCTGCCGATCGGAGCGCTCCTTATGGAATAGCGGGACCTTTGTACTTAGACCCCAGCGATATTTTGATTTGCAAAGAGCCTACAGAGAATATGAGTAAAATTGGGGGGCCCGCTCCTAGAGATGTGATTTTCCTCCCTGATGGGAGCTCTTTCTCACCAACAAGCCAGCTCCATGTTAGAGATCTGATCGCTGCGATCAGTGCAGGCCCCGTAGAAGTCTCTACGACCTCTACAGCCAATGGCAATGGAGATATTATCATTA
>JAKQGT010000114.1 GCA_029556005.1 Chlamydiota bacterium
AGCGTGAGTTTATCCCCACCCTTGCCAAAGCAGCCCTTGCAGCCGGGGCCAACCTCCTCTACATCGAATCTCATCCCAACCCTGAAGCTGCGAAAAGCGATCGACACTCTGTCTTGCCTTATGGAATGCTTGAACCTCTCCTTCAAGAGGCAAGTGCCCTTTATGATCTGATTCAAAGAGGCCCTGTATTTTGCTAAAACGAATCACCTTCTTAGCAACCCTTCTTCTCTTTGTGATCTCTGGAGGAACCTTTTACTCTATCCTAAAACCTACCGCAAAAGAGCGCAGGGTAGAAGAGATTCTCACTCAAGAAAAAGCCCTCCCTCAGGAGGGAAAATACCCCACCAAACAGATGCGTAGTGGAGTGACCAAAGACCTTTGGATTCATGATCCCCAAATGGGACGCCTCCACCACCATATTGAAAGCCCCCGTTCGATCTTAACAGCCTATACTGAAGATAAACACATGCACCTTCTTGAGCAGATGATCGGAATGAAATGTTACCTTCAAGAAAAAATCGAAAAAGGGGAAGAGGGGGGGATAATTCAACAAATTCGTTACATCGAATCTGAAGAGGGAACCTACCGTTATTCAGATCATCACTTCGAAGCTCACAGCGTTTTTCTCGCCCTTTTCCGAACACCGGGTGATACCCTTCCCTCAAAATTCAATCTTGAAGAGGCCTTTTTACAAGGGGTTGCCAAAGAGGTTTCCCTCTCCTTTTCTGAGGATACGCCCCAATTCCATGCCCAAAAGTTCAAAGCTCATATCCGTCCCCAGAGGAATGCTTTATGAACGCACTCATCGGCCTCCTAGCCGCTTTAACCCCTCTCTTAGCAGAGCTGCCCCCTCAGGAGATGTCTTCCGATCTTTCTTCAGATCGCGCATCCTATGATGGAGAAGTGCTTTACCTCGAAGGAAATGTTTTCTTAGATCATGAACTCGGCAAAATGGAAGCTTTTTCTGCAACTCTACAAAAATCCCAAAACCTTTCAGACCTCCCCTTTTCACAAATCCATCTAGAATCCAAAGTATTTTTAAGCTTTCAAAATCGAGCAGAACTCTTTTGTGATACAGCCCATTTAGATTTTGAAAACTTAATAGGAACCTTTTCTGCTACAGACTATCCGGTAGTGTACCGAGATTATTTCGAAGACAAAAACATCTCTTTTGAACTCTTTGGGCAAGAGATCGATCTCATGCTCACCAAAACTGCCGAGGGATGTGCCGTAGCCTCTCTTTTAGCCAAAGATCATGTTCACATTGACTATGGAACCGATTTTCACTTGGATTCAGATAAAGCTCTCTATCATAGAGAAGGAATCTTAAAAGCGTTCTCTGATCTCCCTCTAAGCCACTGCCACCTCACCCACCTGGATGACTTTGTAGATGCCCAGGTCATCACAATGGACCTCAATACACGCGTACTGGTAATGGAGGGAGTGGATGGGATGGTCTCCTCTTTTTTCTTTCCCGAAATCCCCGAAAGAAAGTGTCACGTCATTGCTAAACGTCTGAGTTGGGATGTCATCCACGATACGCTTACCCTAAGAAAAAATATTTCTCTTGAAGATGCCTATATGGGAAAACTTGTCAGCGATGAAACTGTCCGGCTTACCCAAAAAAATTACTTTGGAAAAAAAGTGATTCAAACGATGGAGGCTCTGGGGAAAACCGTTCTCACAACTAAAGAAGGTCAACGGATCACTTCTTTTGGGAGTATGAAACTCGATCGGGATAACTTAGAGCTACTTTGCGTGAGTCCCACGATTGATGGACAAACCCCAAGAGATGAACAATTCATTTACGAAAAAGAGGATCTCACTCTTTTCGCTGATAAAGCCTCATTAGAATACTCTCTTCTAGGGTTTAAATTGCAGCCTCATAGGGTTAATTTGCATGGACATGTTCGCATTTTCTCAAAAGAAGAGGCTCAACCTTTTCGCTGTGGTGTTGCGGATCATATTCAATACAATCCCGTGACTCATGAAATCCGCCTCTATGCCGACAAAGGAAAACACGTTCTTTTTTGGCATCAAAAACAAAACTTAAAACTCAGCGCTCCTGAAATCCTGATCACAATCGATCCCCAAACCCAGGAAGAAACCATAAACGGAATCGGAACGGTACGTTTTTCTTTTAATCCAGAAGAGGACCATGAACTCAAAGCCCTCTTTCCTCAATATCAGGTAGAAAAAATATGACTTTAAAAGTAAAAAACCTCTCAAAATCGTATTCAGGGAAAAAAGTTGTAAACGGGCTGACTTTTTCTGTTGATGAAGGTCAAGTTGTAGGACTCCTTGGGCCGAACGGGGCAGGAAAAACAACAGCCTTTTATATGGCAATTGGTCTGATTCAACCTGATAAAGGAGAGGTTTTTTTTAAGGAAACAGATGTCACCCATAAACCCGTTCATGCCCGCGCAAAAATGGGGATGGGGTACTTAGCTCAAGATCCTTCTATTTTTCGTAATCTCACAGTAGAACAAAATATTCTTTGTATTCTAGAAACCCTCCCCATTTCAAGAGGAGAAAGAAAAAAACGGTTGGAAGCTCTCTTAGAAGAACTTCACCTCTCCCCCTTAGCTAAAAAAAGGGCGGCCACCCTTTCTGGAGGAGAGAGACGCCGTTTAGAAATCACCCGCTCCCTCGTAACCTCCCCTTCTCTCCTCCTTCTAGACGAGCCCTTTGCGAATATCGATCCTCTCACCATCTACGATGTTAAACAAATGATCCGCCACCTCAAGTCTAAAAACAT
>JAKQGT010000144.1 GCA_029556005.1 Chlamydiota bacterium
TAATGAGCCGATTCCTTGGTAAAAAGCACTAGGCATGCGCTTTTGATGGATAAAATCCAGGATGGTTTCATGGAGATCTTCACCTGGCTCCAGCTTTAAGACATACCCTTTAGAAAAATCTGCGTAGTGCATGGGAATTCCCTTGGTGAAAAAGAAGCTTCAAGTTTCTTCAGGTTTTTTTCTAAGAGACTTGGTTTCTGAACGCTTCCGTTTTTCTTCTAGTATTTTTTTTTGGAGTCTACGGGATCGCCGTTTTTTTTGCTGTCGGATTTTTTCGATTTCTCTTTTTCGAGCTGTTTTTTCTTGATGGAGTTTTTCCGCGATTTGATCACAAAGTTCTCGTCTTGCTAAAAAGCGGTTCATTTCCCGCGATCTTTCCTGTTGGCATTTGACTTCGATTTTTGTGGGGAGATGCTTTAGATAGACACATGAAGAGGTTTTATTGACTTTTTGCCCTCCACTTCCAGAACCTAAAATGAATTTTTCTATGAGGTCCTCTTCATGGATCCCCAGAGCCTCCATTCTTTTCTTGAGAGCCTCTTGTTTTTCTTTGCTAACTGTCATGGAATAAGGGAGAGGGTGAGCGATTCTCACTCACCCAAAATAGACATTTATGAAATATAAGCTTCTTCTTCGTCATCGCTAAGAGCGAGTCTAGAATCAGCTTCTTCTTCATCGTCGCTAAGGGCGAGTCTAGAATCAGCTTCTTCTTCATCATCGCTAAGGGCGAGTCTAGAATCAGCTTCTTCTTCATCATCGCTAAGGGCGAGTCTAGAATCAGCTTCTTCTTCATCGTCGCTAAGAGCCAGTCTGAAAAGTGCTTCTTCTTCATCATCACTATAAGAAGCCGACAGATTCATACGCTCTGAAGTTGTAGATTCAACAGTAGCAACAGGCTCGTTTGCTTCTTCCTCTCCATCCGCAAATAAGGGGAGTCCAAAAAGTGATAGAGTAGCTAGGGCTAAAATAGATGTCCTTTTCATATCTTTCCTCTATGTTTTAGGTTATGTAAAAACTTTCAGTACTTTAACACTTTTTTAAGATTAATGGCAATATACTCAAACAACTCCGTTTTCTAGGAATTTTACGTTTGATTTTGACTTGATTCCTTGCTGAATGTTCAAGTTTTCCCCTTTTTTTTGCCCTATTTGCGCAGCTTTATCGTGGTGTTTGAAAAAACTTTTAGCAGAATTTAAATGGGGATAGATTTGATGGGCTTTTTCGACAAGTTGATTTTCTAGTTTGATGAGAGCGTGTGAATAGACTTTTGCTTTATCTAGATATCCCTTAGCAAGCCCTCTAAAAAAAGAGTTTTTTGAAGCTATCCCTTTGAGATCGGGGGTCTCTTTTTTTGCCTCTTGCCAGAGTTTTTCAAACTTTTGATCCAAGAAGTTAGCGACATATTCCGCGACTTCTACGTTTACTTTTTCTCCAACAAGTTCCAGATAAACACACCCTTTCCCATGATTAAATACGGGGTAAACCAGAAAGGTGCGCAAGATAGAGGAAATAGCGCTGAGCTTTGCCGAACTTCTTTTCTGGGGGAATAGGCGGAGGAGGCGCATTTCATCACGCGTTTCTTTTAAGTTGAGATTGTATTTTAAAAGAAGTTCTTGAGCTTTTAAAGTAGCTGCCTCCGCTTCTCCTTGGTGGGAGCTATTTGCTAAGGAGAGGAGTTTATGTACTTTGGCTAAAACCTTTTCCTGATGAGCGATTTTTTCGGTTTTAATCGCAGCGCGAGAAACCTCCGTATTCCATCCATATCTTTGGCAGATTTCGTGGAACTCTTTTCCGTGATGAGACACATGGGGGCCGTAATAGATATAGGTGAGATAGTGTGCAAGTTCATGTCTGAGAAGATTTAACAGGTTTTCATCGCTTTCAAAGAGATAAACTTTATTGATCCCGATTTCATAAAGGTCTGCTTGAAAATATCCCAATCGACTCGGGTGCTCAAAAGCAATAAAGTGGAGAGGATACCCCGTGTTTTTCACAAAAAAGCGACTCCGTCCTAAGGGAAGGCCCACCTCTTCGGCAAGGATTTTTCGACTGAGTTTTTGGGCTCTTTTTAATAAAGCAAAAATCGCAGAAGAGTAAAGAATTTCCATGGATATCCGTTAAGTTTTGTGTTATGAGTATACTCAAACAAGGATATTTCATGAAGACACGAGTGGGAGTTTTATTTGGGGGGCAGTCTGCAGAGCATGAGGTCTCTATCCGATCGGCAAAATCAATTATTGAGCATTTAGATCCGCAAAAATATGAGATATTTCCTATTGGGATTGATAAACAGGGGAGTTGGCATTTCCTAGATGCTGAGCGTTTTCTTCTCTCTCTTAAGCAAAGTCACTTACCCACGCTCAAGCCAGATGATTCTTTGTTTCCCCTCATGTGCCCCAAACTTTTAGCGAGTGATGTCTTCTTTTCACCTTGTGTACTAAAAGAGACATTAGATGTCATCTTCCCTGTATTGCATGGACCTTTTGGAGAAGATGGAACTGTACAAGGTCTTGTCCAGTTAGCCAACCTTCCCTGTGTAGGGCCGGATACATTAAGTTCTGCCATGTGCATGGACAAAGGGGTCATGAAAACACTCTTAAAAGCTGCTGGTCTTCCTGTGGCAACCTATCTTTCTTTCCACTGCACGGATTTAATTGATGTAGAAGAGGTGATTAGGCACCTTCGGCTCCCTCTGTTCGTCAAACCCGCTAATTTGGGGTCTTCAGTGGGGATCAATAAAGTGCATACGCAAGAGGAATTTTGGCCTTGTATTCAAGAGGCCTTTTTATATGACGAGCAGATCATCCTAGAAGAATATATCGAGGGAAGAGAGATTGAATGTTCTGTTTTAGGAAACTTCGATCCCATCGTTTCCCTACCGGGCGAGATTATCCCCACCCATGAATTTTATACCTATGAAGCAAAATATTTAGATGAAAAAGGAGCAGAATTTGAGCTACCAGCAAAGCTTGAGCCCTCCCTTGTTAGGGAGATTCAAGAGCTTGCTGTCAAAGCTTTCAAGGTTCTCCGTTGTGAGGGAATGGCCCGTATTGATTTTTTTTTAAAAGAGAAAGGGGAGGTTTATGTGAATGAACTCAATACAATCCCAGGGTTCACGACCATTAGTCTCTATCCCAAACTTTGGGAAATCAGTGGAATTCCTTATCCCCAGTTGATTAATCGCTTGATCGAGCTTGCCATAGAGCGGTTTCATCGAAAAAAACTGTTACGGATGACAAAGCTCGACACTCCCCGTCCCCAAGCGCCCCCTATTTCACAAGGGATTCGCGTTAGAAAATAATTTCACATTCAGTTATCCTTGTGAGAATGGATATTAAGACTCCTTCAGAGAAGAAGATTTTAGTAGTTGAAGACTTGAAGATTCGACCTGCTTTTCCCTTTTATAGTCGGGCAAAAAATCTTCAGCAGCATGTAGATACGATTCGTGGGCTCCTTTCTAAGGCCCTTCCTCACCCCTTACCATTCTCTGACAAAACAACTTTTGAGCAGTGGATTCAAGCTTCGGTTCCTTGGATTAGTTGGGGGGAAATAGAGTCTCCTCCCGATTGTTTTTCGATGTTTTTTTTGATGAAGCCTGTCCCTTCTATGCTTTCTGAAACTTTTATCTCTGAGATGATTAAGCGCTGGCTTCTCCCGCATGAAGAAACATCCATCCTATCCTTTGAGCATATGCAAATTCTTTTCGAGCTCTATCCGAATCAAACGTTTTTTATTGGTGAAGCCAAGATTCTGATTAAGAACAAAAAGCAAGCAGATCTCATGAATCAAAACTTGAGTTTGCTTAAAAAAGAGATTTTAAGTGCTCTAGAATCTGGACGCTATGCGCGATCTCTTCTGGAGTCGAAGGCTCTTCCTTTGGATCATAAAATAAACTTGATTCGGGAAACTTTTATCAAGTTGATTAAAAAGTTTCCAGAGGATCTTGATGAAACGCTCTTTCACAGTTTAGCCACGATGCAATCTCTGACAACAACAGAATTTCGGGAGCAGCGTGCTTACTCTCATTTAGCGCGCCTCGTTGTTTCTAAGTTGCTTATTAGAAATCATCTCAGTCGCGAGCTCAATGTGTTTCCGGAAAAGAGGCATATGAAGATCCTTTATTTTCCGACC